>JAOZNO010000646.1 GCA_029933755.1 Bacteroidales bacterium
AGGTTAAAAGGTAATTAGTGTTTGAACTGAAATCCCGTAATACAAGTATATAATGTCTTTAGCGTTTTTGTGCCTTTGAATCCTTTTGTTATTCAATGGTCATTATCAGTATTTTATGAAAATGACCATTAATGACAGCAAAGCAAATGACAATAAATGACAAAACATTCAAATTGAAAAATGAATCTACCATTCAGATATTCTGACATTTATACGATTTCGTTCAGTATCTAACTAGCTAATCAGCTCTACTTCCTTTTGTTTAAGTTTTTGAATATCAATAGTTAGGCAGGCGGTAATTGATTCAATATTCCTTATTTTTTTTGTGAGTTGTGTTATTTGATTTTTGGAAAAATCACCTTCAATTTTTAGCAAATAATCAATGTTTTTAAGTTGCTTAATAAGTGTTACAGAATCATTTTTATTTTCAATAAGGTGAAAAAATACTCCTGTATTTGTATCGTGCTCATATATAGCGTGGTTGGTGTTGTTTAAAATAAGATCACAGGCTTGTTTAAAATCAGTATTTAGCTCAGTGTTTAGCAACCAACTTAATTTGTGTGCACTAATTCTTGTGGCTATACCAATTAGCTTAAATTTTGTTTCAATTGATAATTTGATAATTTTCTTTTTCAAATTTTATGTATTTGAATTGATAGTTGCAAACTTACATATTTTTTCTTTAAGCAGGCTCTGTGTTGCTTCTAAAATGAATGAAGTAAGAAGCTAATTGCTTCTTTAGCGGCATTTTGTTCTGCTTCTTTTTTAGAATGACCTTTACCAATTCCAATTGTTTTATAATCAAAAACCACTTCTGAACTAAAACATTTTATTTCATCAGGATGGTCTTTAGATACAAATATAACTGGCTTTTTTATTTTTTGTGCCCATTCAATAAGCTGACTTTTATAATTTAAGTTTAAATCTTCAAGGTCTTCAAAATCAATGTATTTTTTAAGGATTTTTGAGATAATAAACTTATAGGTTTTATAGTATCCCTGATCCAGATAAATAGCGCCAATTAATGCCTCAAAAGCATCTTCATGTATTTTAGTAATACTTCCTTTTGGCGTGTTACCTTTTTGAACAATAAAATCATTTAGCCTAATTAAACGTGCTAACTCTTTTAGTTTTTCCCCATTAACAATTTTTGAACGCATTTCAGTCATGAAACCCTCTTTGGCGTTCGGATAACGATGGTAAAGAAAGTCACTAATTACGGCATCAAGGATAGAGTCGCCTAAGAATTCCAGTCTTTCATTGTTAACACGTATCCCATTTTCTTTAAAGGAGGCTGATCGGTGAGTAAAGGCTATTTTATAAAATCTTAGGTTTTTAGGATAGAAACCCAAAATCTCCTGAAGTGATATCAGGAGATCCTTATCTTTTCTAAATAGTATTCTGAATGCCAGGAATTTCCGTAGCACAAGTTTCGTTTTAGAGTTTTTTAAATATTACGGATGCATTATGACCTCCAAAACCAAATGTATTACTAAGTGCGGTCTTAATTTCCCGTTTTTTTGCTTTCATGAATGTAAAGTCCATTTTTGCATCACAACGTTCATCAAAATTAAACTGATTAATTGTTGGAGGGACAATACCATATTTAATAGCATAGATTGATGCAATGGCTTCAACAGCACCAGCAGCACCAAGTAAGTGACCCGTCATAGATTTTGTTGAACTAATACTTAATTTATAAGCATGTTCACCAAAAACAGCTTTAATCGCTATCGGTTCAGCAATATCGCCTAAAGGTGTAGAAGTCCCATGAACATTAATATAATCAATATCCTCAGGTTTCATTTCGGCATCCTCTAAAGCATTGTTCATCACTAAAATAGCACCTCTTCCCTCGGGGTGTGGTGCTGTAAGATGATGTGCATCTGCAGATAAACCGGCACCAGCTAATTCTGCATAAATGGTAGCGCCACGCTTTATTGCATGTTCATATTCTTCAAGTATAATTGATCCACCACCATCTGCCATAACAAAACCATCGCGATCAACATCAAATGGACGTGATGCAGTTTTTGGATCATCATTCCTAACCGAAATTGCACGCATTGCATTAAATCCGGCAACACCAGCTTCATTTACTGATGCTTCAGAACCTCCTGTTACCATTACCTCTGCTTTTCCTAACCTGATATAGTTATACGCATCAATAATAGCATTGGTTGAAGAAGCACATGCTGAAACAGTTGTGAAATTTGGACCTCGTAAGCCATATTTCATAGAAATATGACCACCAGCAATATCCGAAATCATTTTTGGAATAAAGAAAGGATTGAATTTGGGAATTCCACCACCTCGTTCGTAGTTTTTAACCTCTTGAGTCAGTGTGTCAATTCCACCAATACCTGAGCCCCATATAACACCTGCTTTATCCAGATTTATTTTATCTAAATCCAATTTTGCATCCTCTATTGCTTCAGTAGCAGCAATTATAGCAAATTGAGCATATAAATCCAGTTTCCTGGCTTCTTTACGTTCAAAATAATCCGTAGGATTATAGCCTTTTATTTCACATGCAAATTTTGTTTTGAAATTAGATGCATCAAAACGAGTAATTGGTGCTGCACCACTTACTCCATTTTTCAAACCATCCCAAAATTTTTCAGCGGTATTTCCGAGTGGTGTAATTGCACCAACTCCTGTAACAACAACTCTTTTTAGCTCCATAAAACAAAAATTTAAGCTTTGTGGAAAACGTGTAAAATAAAAAAAATGGGAGCATGCATATGAAATGCTGCTCCTCTATTTAATAAGTAAATACTTATTTTACGTTTCCTTCAATATACGTTACAGCATCACCAACTGTACCAATAGTTTCTGCTTGATCGTCAGGGATAGCAATATTGAATTCTTTTTCAAATTCCATGATTAATTCTACAGTGTCAAGAGAATCGGCACCTAAATCATTCGTGAAGCTTGCTGATTCAGTTACTTCATTTTCATCAACTCCTAGCTTATCTACAATAATAGCTTTCACTCTTGATGCAACATCTGACATAATTCTTAAATTTAGTTAATAAAATAATTAATTTCGTTTTGAATGTGCAAAGAAAAATAAATTAGCTGAAATAAAAAATAAAAAAAGCTTAAATATTGAATTTTATATTCATTGTACTTATTATTTTTAACTCTTTGTAAATTTTTTTGAAAATAAAAATTCTTGTTATAATTTCGTCAGAAAATAAAATTGTAAATATCAATAGTAATTACACAACTGAATTTAAT
>JAOZNO010000647.1 GCA_029933755.1 Bacteroidales bacterium
AACAAAGAAAAAACGCATAGCCTGCCCCGCCTTAGCGGGGAATTATTCAGGTTAAGACTTGGTAAGTTTCCAGGAAAAGCATACTTTATGGACAAACTCTGCTTAATAACAGCGATACTTTGACTTGGCTCAGTAGCTGCGAATGACAATAAATGACTCTCGACTAAGTTAAAAAGTTGGAACAGGAATAGATTTGCCTGCTGAGACAGAAGAAATAGACTGTGAAATAAAACCGATCATTTTTTTAATTTCATCACCGGAAGTACCAATTTGAGCCAAATGCTCAAGTCCCATATCCTTTTGCGCCTGTTCGAAATTTGCTTGATTACCTATACCAAAAAGGACAGAACTAAATGAAAAGGCACTTCGTTCTTCACTTTTCAAATCATCAATCATCCTTTTCACAATATGAGGTGGATTTTGTGAAACATTATCCTCACCATCAGTAATAACATAAATTAATGTCTTGGTTTCGACACCCGAATTCTCAAGATTTTCGCGATAATCAATTGCATTTTTCAAACCTGTTAGCGTAGCATCATAAAGGGCAGTTGCTCCACCAATTCTTTTTGAAAAATCCATTACAGGAATTGACTCTACGGGTCTGAAACCACTTGTCACATTTATTTTACCGTTAAACTCAATTACTGAAACAAAAAGTTTATCAGCAATATGCGATTTTTGCATGGTCTCGGTAAATTCATTAAATGCTTGGTTTAGCTCATTAATATATGTTTGTACCGAATAAGAAGTATCAATAATAAATACTGCATTAATCGTTTCATCCACCTCTATATCTTCAGGATTAAAGTTGGCGAAATCTAAGTTAAAATTTAAATCATCATATGTATTTTTCATGGCTGTTATTTTTTAATTAATATTCTAATAATTTGTCGTAGCTCTGCTTTAATTAAACAGGTCATTGGTATATTGGTCATTGATAGTCATTCGCTACGCTGTCATTATATGGTTATTAAGTCATTGGTCATTGGGTCAGTCGCCTTTAAGATTTTTCATGAGCCAAACTTGAGTATTTTTATAATATCTGCACAAATTTGTGTGAATCTGAGGATAAATTTCCTCTTTTTTTATCCGCAGATTTTTCAGATATACGCAGATGAATCAGAATAGGCTTCTTTTATTTGCAATTTTAGCTTTAAAAGCGATTGCCCTCATTGTGGCATTAGCTTCGCTGTTATTGATGATTATTTTTCATCAATCGCAGACATGACACAGCTTAGCTTGTTTCAATGTCATTTATCGGTATTGATAACATAATGATATTCGAATGACTACTTAATGACTATCAATGACTAATGTCCAATGACTTAATGACCTCTTATTTCAATAATCATTAATCAATACTTATTGTTGTATTACTAAACCTTACACCCATTTGTTTTGCTTTATCGTAAATTGGATCAGCAAGGTTTTCAAAACCAGTAACGTTTGACATGGTATCTTCCAAAACAATAAATTTTGCAGCTAATTCAGGAGCTTCATCCAATACTTGCTTTAAACTATTTGCTACGCAATGTGATTTAGCTTCTCCTGCCAGGTAGATATTTTGATATGTTTCCAGCGTTTTTATTAAACCCTGGTTCAATTGTGTTTCCGGACGTTCTGCATCAGGAATTTGTGCTCTGAAAGCCCCAAAATGTTCAGTAAAAGGAAAAGTTCCTTTTGCAACGGTTTGATAAAACTTCCCTTTTACCGTCCAGTCAATAATAGCATCCATTAATGGTTGATAAATAGCAGCTCCACCTGAACCAATTAAACAATGTACAGGCCAAATAACATGCGGGTATTCGCCCTGATTTTCAAGTTCTTTCAGATAGTTCAAACATCTTTTCGGATCAAAACGTGGTGTCCATTTTCCATCTTCAACATCTTTCGAGCTAATGCTGGAAAAAGGTGTAGGAAAATTCCCATTCTTGTCCATCCAGAAATTAGGGTGGGATATATCATTTGGTTGATGTGAATCAATGGTTACACCAACAAAATCAATATCTTCTTTGTACTTTTGTACCCAGGCTGATAAGCGTTCCATATCTTTTTCAGCTCCATCAACATAAAGAGAACCTCTTCCATTTCCTGTAGCATCTCCCGGGTTGCAGAAATCATTCTGCGGATCGATAATTAATAATGCATTTTTTTTCATAGCGTTTTATTTTTTAGTTTAACATTTTATTTTCTCGCCAAGACGCTAAGACGCCAAGTAACATTTCTCTTTGTGGCCTTGCGGCTTTGCGTGATTACTTTTTTCTCTTTGTTGTTTCAAATCTCAAAATTGTAGCCTTTTTTACTCAGCTCTTCATATTTTATTTTATTAAATTTATAGAATATTGCCGCTTTATGGGCAACATTTTCCTGTTTTTCGTCAAGCTCAATCAGTAAATCCATTTTTAGTATTTTCTTTCTAAAGTTTCGTTTATCAAGTGTTGTTTCAAGAACAAGTTCGTATAAATGTTGTAAATCTGACAAAGTAAACTTTTCGGGTAATAGCTCAAAACCAATTGGTTGATATCTAATTTTACCTTTTAAACGATACATCGCCATTCGGAATATCTTTTCATGGTCAAATGCTAAAGAAGGAATATCTTTTACCGAAAACCATTTTGCTTTTGCAGCATCATCTCCGGCAACAGCTACATGATTTCGTAAATTAACCAATGAATAATAAGCTACAGAAATAACTCTACCACGTGGATCTCTATTCACATCGCTAAAAGTGAATAGTTGCTCAATAAATACATTCTTTAAGCCCGTTTCTTCAAAAAGTTCACGTTTGGCACCTTCCTCTGTTGTTTCATCCATTTGAACAAAGCCACCCGGGAAAGCCCATTGACCTTTAAAAGGTTCTATCCCCCGTTCAATTAATAAAACCTTTAATTCTACCTCATCAAAACCAAAAATAATACAATCAGTTGTTAATGCCGGTCTTGGATATTTGTATGAATACGTTTTGCTCATAGTACAATATGTTTGTTAGTAATGTAATAGTGTTTCAAGTTTCAAGAGACGCATGGCAATGCGTCTTTACAAATCTCTTAGTGTAATTACAACACTAAGATAAAACAAGAATACTTGCTTTGCAAATATTTTAGTGTATTTTTTACACTTAGCTTAAATAAATATTACTAAACACTGTATTTCAGTATGTTATAAATCATTTTTTTTGGTAGAATTTTATCTTAAATTTGTGGAAAATTAGAAATTCATAGCTATTCACCATTATTTT
>JAOZNO010000648.1 GCA_029933755.1 Bacteroidales bacterium
ACACAGTTTTTTTTAATATTTTTACAGGATAGAAAAGCAAACTGGATAGTTACCTTTAATCTACTTTTCTATACATTTATAGAAAATTGCTTAGTACCTTTCATTAATGCGATTGCCCTATCAATTTACAAATTTCAGGAAGAAGGTAATTGCATATAATAACCTGAGTTCGATTAGGCTAAGGTTTAAATGTTCTGTGCTTTCTGAATAACCTTTAAGCAGTTACAACTGCTAAAAGGTAGTTTGAGTTTATCTGCTTTTTAGCGGTTTGTACCGCTTAAAAGCTATGTTTTGCACTAAACATCCCAGAACATCTAAACTTAAGCCTTCGATTATTATAACAATCTAAAAACCAGACCCTGCAGGTTTTTAACGGCCGTTGGGTCGACAATGCCTACAACAGTAACAATTAATCAGGATAGATGTTTTGTAAGAATTTCCCATAATTTATCTTCTTCAATTGGCTTTGAAATATAGTCGTCGCATCCTGCATCAATTGCTTTTTGACTATCACCAATTAAAGCAAAAGCTGTTTGAGCAATAACAGGTATGTGTGGTTTTGATTTTTTTATAATTCTTGTTGCCTGGTAGCCGTCCATTTTTGGCATTTTAATATCCATCAGTACTAAATCAATAGCCTTGTTTTGCTCAAATAACTCTACGGCTTCCTCTCCGTTTTTTGCATGTAGTATGCTAATTTGTTTTTCTGTTAAAACCTCTTCTAGGTACAAAAACACCGTAAGGTCATCCTCGGCAAGCAATATAGTCTTTTCGTTCCAATTAACTCTTTTGCTGTCCGGAGTAAAAGTTGTTTCATTTCTTTCTAAGACTCCTTTAATAAGTGGCAGGAAAAGACGAAATATTGATCCTTTACCAAGTTCGGATTCAATAGTAATTTTTCCACCCATTTTTTCAGTAAAGGCTCTTGAAATAGACAAACCAAGACCAGTACCACCATATTTTCTTGCTGAAGTAAGTTCAACTTGTCTAAACCTTTCAAAAATTGCATTTTTTTGACTTTTTTCTATTCCTATGCCAGTGTCCTGAACATAAATTTCAACAAAATCTTTACTAATTATTTTGCCAACTGCAATAGAGCCTTTATGTGTAAATTTTAATGCGTTGTTAATTAAGTTGGTAATTATTTGCCTTATTTTTGTTTCATCAGCAAATAAAGTTACATGGGGGGAACTTGATTCATTAACTAACTCAATACCTTTTGCTAAAGCCTGGGGCTGAAAAGTTTCATAAAGGCTATGGATTAAATTATCTAAGTTAAAATTCTTTTCATCTAAATCAATTTCTCCGGCTTCAATTTTTGCAATATCAAGAACGTCATTTATAATTGATAATAACTGTACTGAATTTGTATTGATAATATCAACGTATTTTTCACGCTTTTCCTCAGTAAGCCCAGTACGATTTAATAAGCCGGAAAAACCAAGAATTGCATTCATTGGTGTGCGGATTTCATGCGACATATTGGCTAAAAAAGCGGTTTTGAGTTTATCACTGAGTTCAGCTTTTTCTCTGGCAATTATTAATTCATTTTCTGCTTTTTTTCGATCGGTTACATCGTGAATAAGAGCCGATAGTAATTGCTTCTCATTAACGCTCATTGGAGTAGCATACACTTCTACATCACGTATATCTCCATTGGCAAGTTTATGTTTAAAATGAAGAAAGTTTGCTTTTTTTTGTAAAGCCTCTTTCATATTTAGTTTTATCTCATCGTTTGTCATCGTATTTATATCACCAATATTTTTTTTAAGTAAATTCTCTTTTGTATAACCATAAAAACGTACTGCAGCCTGATTGGCATCAATAATTTGTTGCGTTTCCGGGTCAATGAACATCATTATCGCATAATTACTCTCAAAATAGTTTCTGAATTTTTCTTCACTTTCTTTTAGGGTATGCTCTATTTTCTTTTTTTCAGTAATATCCTCTTTGATAGCCAGATAATTAACAATTTCACCTTTATGATTTGTAATTGGCGAAATAATTGCATTTTCCCAATATTCTTCACCATTTTTCTTTTTATTAACAAATTCACCTTTCCATGTTTTCCCTTGTGTTACGGTTTCCCACAATTCTTCATATCTTGTTTCCGGAGTTTTTCCTGATTTCAGTATCCTTGGGTTTTGCCCCAGTGCTTCTTTCAGAAGATAACCTGTAGTTTCCTCAAAAGCATGATTAACATATTCAATATTTCCAGTTGTATCAGTTATTACAATAGTTGATGAGCCCTGTTCTACAGCTGTTGATAGTTTCTTTATTTCTTGTTCTGCAATCTTCTGTTCTGTAATGTCCTGAATAGTACCTATCAGTCTTAATATATTACCGCTTTTATCAACATTTAATTCTCCAAGGCTATGCACCCAGTGTGTTTTTTTATTGTCAATTCTATTAATTCGGTACTGTTTGTTAAAAAGTTCATGATTTTGCAGGATATTTTGATCAAAATAATCCAACATCATTTGTTTATCATCACTATATGTTAATTCCTTCCAACACTCTAAATCTTTCTGATAATCATCATCAATGCCAAATATATCATTTAGTACATTTGAGCATGTCCACTTGCCTGTTATAAAATCCAATTGATATGAACCTATTTTACCAATTCGTTGTGCCTCACTTAAATTAAATTCACTTTCTAACAAAGCATGAAATACTTGTTTTTGTTCTGTAACATCCTGAACCAGTGAGGCAAATCCAATAACTTCTGCTTTTGAATTTATTAAATCCGTATTATACCACTCGCAGGTTATTGTTTCTCCAGACTTTGTAATATTCTCATTTGCACTTCTTTCTCCACCCTTTTTATTAATTAGATTAGTCCTAATTTTGTTAATAATAGGTCTTGCATCTTTTGAAGCAATTAATTCCGAAGCATGTTTGCCCATAGCTTCTGTCTCAGAAAAGCCAAAAATTTTCTCCGCAGCTTTATTCCATAAACTAACCTTAAAATCTAAATCCCACTCAATAACAGCTAAGGAAGTTTGCTCAATATGTAAGGATAATTTTTGTTGAGAAGCCAAAAGTTCAGCCTCAATATTTTTACGTTCCGTAATATCCCTAACAGAAGTTACCCTGCTTGGTTTTCCTTTATAAATAAAGTTTTTTGACTCAAATTCAAGATTCAGAATAGCACCATCTTTTCTATGAATTTCAATTTCATAGGGCTTAGCATTTTCTAATTGAAGTTTTCCTAATACTATTTCC
>JAOZNO010000649.1 GCA_029933755.1 Bacteroidales bacterium
AGCTACTTTGAATTATCTTATGAGCATTTTCACCTGCTTTTTGTTGTTTCCAGCTAAAAGCTACTGTTTGTAACAGACTAATTAAGGTCGTTGGGGTGGCATAAACGATTCGATTTTTTAAGCCTTCAATAATTAAATGATGATTTTCACTTAATGCTGCCGAAAAAGCCGATTCAACCTCAATATATAATACTACAAAATCAATTGTGTTATCAAATTGTGACCAGTAGGCTTTAGCCGATAAATTTTTCATATGTGTAGAAACTGCCTTTGCATGATCTTTTAAAAATTGTTTCTTATCAGTATCATTTTCAGATTCAAGTGCATTTAAATAGGCGTTTAAAGGTAGTTTTGAATCAACAACAATTCTACGGTTTTCGGGTAAATTGACAATCATATCCGGTCGCATTTGACCTTCTTCGGTATTGGTGCTTACTTGTTCCTCAAAATCACAATAATGCGACATGCCCGAAAATTCAACAATTCTTTTTAAGCCAATTTCACCCCATCTACCACGAACTTTTGGGCTTTTGAGGGCAGTAACCAATGCGCCGGTTTCTTTTTCTAAACTTTTTTGGCTTTTAGCTAATTCTTCAAGATAGCTTTTTAAACTTCCAATTGCCTCATTATTACCTTTTTGAAAATCAACAACCAGTTTTTCATGCTTATCTAAACTTTCTTTTAGTGGTGCTATCAGTTTGTTAATTGACTCGCTGCGATGCGTATAATCTTCCTCAGCTTTAACAATTAGGCCATTCATGGTTTCTTTTGCCAGTTCAATAAAAGTTTGATTATTCGATCGGCTTACTTTGGCAGCCAGTGCTTCAAAAGTATCTTTTAGTTGGTCATTTACCAGTTTGTTTAGTTGTTTTTCTGTATTTAAATCTGATTGGGTTTGAGCATATTTAAGCTTTTCCTCATTCCATTGGTTTTCTAATTGACGTAATTGTTTCTGGTATTTTAATTTCAGTTGACTTTCTATCCAGAATTTTCCAAAAAGGAAGCCGATTATTAGTCCAATTATTAGGTACAGTATAAACTCCATGGTTTGACTTTAATAAAAATTGTTTAAATTTATAATAAAATGTAGAACAATGTACATTAAGTTTATTTCTTTTTACATAATTTAAAACTAAAGTGCTATGAATAATTTATCAAAACTTCTCTTATTATGCTTCGTACTTACTTTTTCGCTGAATATTACTGCCCAAAAAAATAAAGCAGCATGGTTGGATGGTACCTGGCGTGGAACAGGATTTCAGCTTAATAATAGCCGAAGTTGGTCTATTCGTTTTACCGCTGATGTGAAAAATAAAACCTATGAAATTGATTACGGTACACTGGGTTGTAGTGGTAACTGGCGATTTATTAGTGCAAATGATCATTTGGCACAGTTTGAAGAAACAATCACTGATGGCATGATGAAATGTGGGAACGGGGGTATTATCATCATTACTAAAATTGATAAAAAGTTTATCACATTCAGTTATTTTGTACCCGGTTCAGGTAAACTGGATTCATTTTCAACATTGGAAAAGGCTGAAAACTAATCAGATACTGTCCGTAAAGTCAACGGTTTGTATTTTTTTATGGTTTTTACTATTTTCAAATGAGAACAGTATTCAGTAAGCAGACTTTGCAGAGCTACTGCTGTGAGTAAACTGTCTACTGCCAACTTCTACAAATCTTTTAATTAATTTCACATACTAAAAAACTTTAAGAAGAGATATTATAGACGAACTCTAATTAAACCGCAATCAATAATTATTAAAATTGTTGTGTAACATAAAAAATAAAGTTCTATGTATTGCATAGTACTTTATTTTTTATATTTTTGTGCTGTTATAAACCTATTTCCCCAACAATATAATTAGTGTCCATAAAGTCAAAAGTTTGAACTAGAAAGTTCGAATTTAAAGCCTGCTCCGTATTTTTATCGGGGGCGTGTGATAAATCTAAACCACAGAATACTAGTGTATTTGAGGATTTAGATTTTGAGCAACAACACAGAAGTCGGACTTTATAGACACACTCTAATTATTTTAGATTTAATGTAACCCCTTTAAAAAGCATTATGTCTAACTCAATAATAATTATTCTTATACTAAAATTTGGTATTTGCAATTTAGTCATCAATATGGTGAATAATTAATACATGAAGATTAAAATTGAAGATTTAAGCAAAGTTTACAAAAATGGTAAACAAGCGCTTAGCAATATAAATCTTGAAATTGAAAACGGTATGTTCGGTTTGCTTGGTCCAAATGGTGCCGGTAAGTCGAGCTTAATGCGTATTTTGGTTACTTTAATGAAACCCACGAACGGTTCGGTTCGTATAAATGGGTTTGATTTACAGAAAGATCGTGGTGAAATTCGTAAAATGCTGGGGTATTTACCTCAGGATTTTCGATTTTTTACAAAGTTAAAAACATGGGAGTTTTTGGATTATGCTGCGGGATTATCGGGTATAAGAAACAAAAAACAACGATTAAATAAAGTGGATGAATGGCTTGAAAAGGTAGGCTTGTTTGATGTTCGCGAACGTAATGCTAACAAACTTTCCGGCGGTATGAAACGCCGCTTAGGAATAGCACAGGCTTTAATAGGTGAACCAAAGATTATTGTAGTAGATGAACCTACTACCGGGCTTGATCCGGAAGAACGAATCCGTTTTAGGAATATCCTGTCAGAAATAAGTCAACGGGATGTAATTATTATACTTTCTACCCATATTATTGGGGATATTTCAAGTGTTTGTAAGAATTTGGCATTACTTAATAATGGTTCAGTACATTTTAGTGGTAGTCCTGAAGAGCTTGTAAAAAAGGCAAAAGGGCATGTTTGGCAGCTAAATACTTCTGGTTTTGAATATGAAATGTTAAAAGAAAAATTTGCAGTTACTTCTACAATTCCAACAGCAGAAGGCTGGGAGGTTCAGTTGGTTGGTGATAAAATTGAATTGGAAAATGCCGTGGAGATTGAACCCAATTTGGAACATGCTTATGTATATTATATGGAGTATTTTAATCAAGAAGGCTGAGATAGTCCAAGACAAATGTAATTATTAATTAAGCCATATACATTTAATTATTAAAGAATTTGATGAAATAATATATAATCGAGAGCCGGCAAAAATCCGTTCTACGTGCAACAAGGTTTATTAATAGCGAGGAGTGATATTTTTATTTAGAATTTCTGTTTTATTTTAAAGGTATTCATGAGATCG
>JAOZNO010000650.1 GCA_029933755.1 Bacteroidales bacterium
TCCGATTGCTTTGCTTATCGGGATCAGTTCGACTTTATTATTTCAGTTCACTCTCATTTCTGAAATAATAGTCTCACTGATTTAAACTAACAATTCCATACTTCTGAATCCCCTTCTAATTACTTGTAAATATTGGCTGTAGTGATTAGCTTCCTGACATTAGGTTTTTTATTATTACCTGATATTTTTTTTCATATTCTTTTTCGGTTATTTTTCCTTTCTTTTTCAAATCTGACAGTTCTTTTAATCTAGTACCTAATTGTCTTTCTTTTTCTTTGCCTTCTGGGGTTTCTAGTAAGTTCAAGTACTTATCTTTTAGCTTTTTAGCAACGTTTTTACCTTCTTTTACTTTCTCTTTGTAAAATTCCTTTATTTTTTCCATTTCCAAATTTTCAAGAGTTCCACCATTTTCAAAGTGCTTTATAAAAACTTTAGCCAAAGCATAGGTTGAAGCACCCGAAATTACTGCCATGGCACTTGCTCCTATAACCGTACCTACTATAGGAATTGATTTTATGGCTGAAGCTCCAATTTTTGCCATTAGACCTGACATAGTTGCACTTACAATTGCACCAACCCATGCCTTGCCTTTTTCTTCAGAATAATCAATATTATAAAAACTACAAATTTGTTTCAGCATATCTAACTGAATCGCTGTTACTGCAGCAATATCAGCAACGGGAACAGGTATTAAACCAGCACCTACTGCCCAATATAAATGCCTTTTTATAATATCATCAATGTTTTTTTCTGGGGTAGTTACTTTTTTCTTTGCCATACTATTTTTTATGCTAAAGTTACAAAACTTTACTGATATAGATCGTCTAAACTGTTAGTTTTAGTACAAAATGATAGAAAATATATAATTTCAATTCATCAAATTAATATTTACATCTACAGTTATTTAGTATTATAAAATACTTTACCAAGTCTCCTTAATATACTTATTTACAGGCAAACTAATAAAGAGCCTAATAAATTTATGAACCTTTAGCTCATGCGTAGCATAATTAATCAGGTTAGTATTATAAAATATACTTACTCGTTCTCCAAAATATAACTGTAGTACTCATATTTACCAGTATCAAACTGATTATAGGTTTCTGAACCAATGGTTCCGGCAAAGTTTAAGGCTATTTTACTGATAAAACCCGGAACTAAATTTTTAACCAGTTCTCTTTTTCGTTTATCGTCCAGTTCAAGTGCTTTTACAACCTTTCGGGTAATAATTTCTTCTTTAACAATTTTTAAACCCGATTCTGCCATTTGCTTTTGTAGATCTTTCATTTCCCAATCATATCTAAAATCAGTATACAAAAAATAACCACCCGGACGAAGAATACGTTTTACTTCGTTTAAAAACAAATGAAATTCAGGATAACGATGCGATGATTCTACATTTAAAAGAACATCATAAGAGTTATCTTCAATAGATAAATTTTGTGCATCACCCTGGGCAAATGTCAAACCATGTAAAGGATAATTTTTATTACAAAAATTAATAGCACCTTTATCTAAATCAATACCTTTTGCAGTAGCAGGCTTAAAGTTTTTCACAACATATGCCAATCCGCCTCCACGTCCGCAACCTACTTCTAAAATATCCTTACCTTCTATTTCAACTTCAGCAGCCAGATGATGATAAAGTTGTACTGAATATCTATTAATTTCATCTTCCGGCTTTAGCTCAACAGACTTATTTTCATCAGAATACCCATAATTCATAAAAAGTACCTCTGCATTTTTATCCCGGTTATTTACGTACCAGTACCAGGCACGGAACATATATTCTCTCAAGTTTAATTTCATATTTCTTTAAATATCTGTTTGTATAGCTTTTTAATTACTTTGACATTAATTGAAATACGCATCGAAGTCATTTGTCATTTTGCGGCTACTGAGCAATCGAAGTATTGCTGTCAATAATTGTCATTAGTCATTTGCGGTTACTGAGCGTAGTCGAAGTATCGCTGTCATTAATTTATTGTTATTAGGTTTAATAGTTCAATACATTTTTCCCAACTAGTTAAAAATGAAAGCTTTGCCAAAGCTTACTCATTTCAGGTATAGTACTGATTGTTAATGATTTAATGATTTAATGATTTCAAAACAGCAACTTTGGCAAAGTTTAATGAACCATTGTCGGTTATCTGTTTATTTAAAACTACATCCTGTTGGCTGACTACTTAATGACCACTTAATTACTACCTAATGACAATTGGATGACCAATTACAAGTCACAAGTTACCAATCACTTAGTTACTAAAATTCCACATCACCATCTTTTAATTTATATACATAATTGCGAACTTCCTGTGCCCATTCCTTATGTGATTTTGATTTATCAAATTTTTCCCAGGATATTGCTTTGCCTATGCGTACTTTAACTATTCGGTCATTTTTATTAAACATCTCATGCGGTAAAAGTGCAAGTTCAAGGTTTGCTTTAATTCCTACCAACTTTCTTGCCCGGTTTATAAAGTGAAAAAGCTTTGAGTTACTACCATGTATATAAAATGGAACAATGTTCCTTTTATGAGCAATTGCTTTTGTAATCATGCTTTTCTGCCATTCTATATCCTGAATTTTACCATTGTTTCGCCTTGAAACTTCTCCGGCAGGAAAATGAGTAATCGGAACATCTGATGCATAAACTTTATCTAGTGCCAGAACATATTCTCGTGATGTTTGACCATATACATTTACAACAGCCGTAACCGGACGCATTTGAGGCATAAACATAAAGGCCTCATTACCAATAGCCTTAAAGGTTCCATATTTATCTGAAACCGTTTTTGTAAGAACTAGTCCGTCGAGTATCCCAAAAGGGTGATTTGCAACAAATATACCCTTGCTTGATTCAGGTAAATTTTCAAGTCCTTTTACATCTGGCGTTATATTGTATTCTTTTATAATACTATGCAAAAAATCAACCCCAATATCATCAGCATACTTATTTAGTACCCTGTTTAACTCTTTTTGCATAACCACTTTTTTCATTATAGAAACTAAAAAAGCAGGCATTCTTTGTAAAGCTTTTGTGTTACTTTCTTTAAAGTTTTTATTTAAATCAATATATTTCATTAATTTATAAATTACGAATTTAATATTCCCAACATATTGCGGTCTGTTTCTTTTATGTATAAATAAATCCAGTTAGCGAATATATAAAAACTTAAGCAAAAAAAAAGCCTCGCATTTCTGCGAAGCTTTTGATTAAATT
>JAOZNO010000651.1 GCA_029933755.1 Bacteroidales bacterium
GACTTAATTATTTCAGTTCACTAACGCTTCCCGATATTCGGGACAGGCTCTGAAATAATAGTCTCACTGATTTAAAAAGTAGAAGAATTTGGAGTTTATAAGTTGCCTTATAGATTCAACATAAATTCAATAAGGTTGGTGTCTTTATCAATACCCAGTTTTTTTCTTAATCTATACCTACTAATTTCCACTCCCCGAACAGAAATATTAAAAAGAGGTGCAATTTCTTTGGTTGATAAATTAATTCTTAAATAGGCACACATTTTCAGGTCTTTTGGAGTTAGCAAAGGATAGTTCTTTTTAAGGTGTTTAAAAAAGTCATAATGTACTTCCTCAAAATGTTTGGTAAAATTATTCCAATCTTCATCCAGTTTTATATCAGAATCAATTGTTCTAATTAATTGATTTAATTCTATTCTGGATTCCGAATTTATATTTTTAGATACAGCTTCTAAATTCTTTTTCAATTTAGTAAGCATTTCATCTTTATGGGTAATCTGTATGGCAACTGAAGCAAGTTCTTTATTTTTTAAACCCATATCTGATTTTTTCTTCTCAACTTCAATTTGCAATTTTTCATTTTCTAATTGAGTTATTTGTTGTTCTTGTAAAAGAACTTCTCTCGCAAATTGCTCTTCTTTCTCTTCTAATTGTTTTTCTTGTTTTTTTTCAAATACCAGTTTCTCTTTTTGAATTTTAGAAATTAGAAATCTTGTTGCCAGTACTATGAATATCACAGAAAGTATCAAATAAAAAATATATGCCCAAATTGTACGATACCAGGGTGGAAGTATCTCAAAATGATATTGAGTCTCTTCACTTATTTGATTGAAAATATTCTTAGACATTACCTTAAAGGAGTATTTGCCCGGTGAAAGATTTGTATATTCTTTTTTATTGGTAACCTTCCATTTCGACCAGTTTTTATCAAAACCTTCTAGTTTAAATCGATATTCTGTTCGATCAATTCCTATATGAAAAGGAAGAACAAATTCAAATTTTAAGGCATTCATTTGATAAGGTAACAAACTTGTTTCAATTATATTTTTATGCAAGTGAACATAATCATAGGCAATAATTGAATCATTCGGTTTTGTAAGTTTTACCGAATTAATAATAACTTGTATATTATTATTAGGAATGCTTGAACCTATGCAATTATATAGAATAAATCCGGCATCTGTACCAATTAAAACAGAGGATGTATCAATAAATTCAATATTTTCAAAACCTTCAATAAAGTTCTTCTCAAAACGTGAGAATGCTCTATCATCAATTATAAGCGATCCGTCTTTTTTGTGCTTTACAATAACAGGCTGTCCATTTTTATAAAACCAAATATTCTCATTCTTATTTATTTTTGGAATACTTATTTTACTTTGTTTGCCAAAAATATCATCATATTCAGTAGACAGATAAAAACGATCAGTAAGATAATTAAATTTATAAATACCTTTATCTGAACAAAAAATTATATCCTTATCAAATTCATAAACATATAAATTAATATCAGAATGAAAACCATCTTTTGAATTATACACCTTATAAAAGTTTATTTTGTCATAATTTTCAGAAAAGTTCACTTTTATTATCCCTTTATATTCGTGACTTATCCATAGGTTATTCAAGGAGTCTATAGCCAAAAAGCGACATGAATGACGTAACTCTTTATATTTTTCGCTAAATCGCCAGGAGTGATTTTTGTTTTTACTAAACGAAATTAATGAAGTATAAGTTCCTGCAATAATCTTATTGAATATTGGCATTTTAACAAACATCCAGGCGCCAGGCTCATTTGAAATTTTCTCTGCCTGACCTTTCTTAATGATAAAGGTTCCCTTATTATGACCACAAAACAAAGCATTATCAATCTCATACAAACTCCACACCTGACCTTTTGTTGAATGTATTAGTTTAAAATCCTTTAAATCAATATTCTCAAAATCATCCTTATACCATTTTTTATAATATAATCCCTGATTTGTTCCCAAGTACAAATAACCATTATGTAATTTAGCTGTGTAACCAGTTCCGCTAATACCACATCCATCATTTATATACGAAAAAGCTGAATTAATCTCCAGATAATCAATACCATTATCCAGTCCCAACCATAATTGACCATTTGAATCAAGAAACATACTTAAAATGGTATTATTTTGTAAGCCTCTTTTCTTATTAATATGTTGAAGGAGTTCTCCTTTCTGATTAGTTGCTACAATTCCATTTTGTATCGTACCAAACAAAATGTTTCCATTTGCCAGTTTAAGTGATGAAAAAACCTGATTCTCAATTAAAAATTTTTCAATTTTCGATTTATATTTTGAAATGCGATATCCATCATAAACAAAAAGACCGTCCTGCTGTGTGGCTATAAGTATATTGCCATTGTCAAGGGGTAACATAGACCAAATTTCAATAGGTCTAATAAAAATCTGGCCACCTTCAATTAGGAAAAGCTTATTGCCACGAAGTTCCATTAAGCCCTTGTGTTTATCCTGTATGAAAAACCTGTTGTTTAGATAGAAACTAAACTGATAATCACTAAAACTCCCTATAAGTACAATTTTTTTATAATCGTAATAAAAAATAGCTGCAAAAGATTGAAAATAAATGCCATGTTCTGTTATATGAATTTTCCATACTTCACCAAAATCTTTATATTTGTCAGGTACGATATTGGTAATTGAAATATATTTTGTTTCTCCAAGTTTATCAGCCTGTAAAAATCCTATTTCATTATAAGCACCCACCCATATCGTTTCATCTTTATCGATAGCTAAACTTCTGACAATTGAGGAATTTGAAACTGTATATGTTTTCCAATTTACCCCATCAAATTGAAGTACTCCATCATTATTTCCAAAATATAAAACGCCTCTTTTATCCTGAACAATCGCCCAGTTTTGTGTTGCTGCATTATATTGACTTTTTAAATGATTTTTAATAAATGGCAGGCCTCCATTCATGTTTTGTGCAGAAAGAACAAATACATAAATATAAAAAGATAAAAATAAAATAAATCTATAAATGGACTGTTTCAGGATTAATTGAGTTTTTTTATCCAAATAACGAATTTTTATAGATTTTTTTAACATTTAAACTGATACTATAAATTAAATATAAGCAAGAAATAATAAAAATAATCAATTTCGTTGCCAATATAAAACAATAGTTTCTGTTTTCGATACATTAAGCCAATTAAATAAAACAAGTTTACCA
>JAOZNO010000039.1 GCA_029933755.1 Bacteroidales bacterium
GTTGTTTCTCCTTAACAATCAGGCAGATTTGCATAATAAGAAAATCCCTTTAGTTAGATGATATTTTTGCTAATAATTTGCTTTTCAACTATAAAATAACTTCTATTAATCCTGTACTAAATAATCCTTAGCTTCTTCAAGGTTATCAAAAGGTTTTAAACCGATTCCTCCAATAATAAAATTGTATCCGGTTAATATCACTTTTTTAATAGGGGTAATTCCAACAATAGCTCTTTTTATTGCCAGTTTTGGCGTTTCAGTAGCAACAAGTTTAGCTTCTTTCATATATTTTGAGGTAGCATGGGCATTGGACATATCAACAAGTTGAAGATATTCTTTGTTTTCCTGAATAATTATTTGCTGTGCTTTTTTTAATATTATAATCATCTCATTATCATCAGTAGTTCCATTATAATCAATAAAGAGAATTTCTTTACCCTTATGCGTAATTTTATGAACACCCGACATATCTAATTATTTAAATTAATAAATGTAAATATAAGAAATAATTAAATAATAATTTGCTTCATCAACTTTTAATATTTCCTGTTGTAGATTTTTTATTCGCAGCCAGTTCTTTTGCAGTCCCTTTTCCAACAATACTACCACCTTTTTCACCTCCTTCCAGTCCTAAATCAACAATATAGTCCGCATTTAACATAATGGTTGAGTGATGTTCGGATATGATTAAGGTATGTCCATTGCTTACTAATTTATCAAATAATAAAATCAAATTCTTTACATCTTCAAAATGTAAGCCTGTGGTTGGTTCATCCAGTAAGAAAAGCATTTTGCCAGAAGTTACTTTCATTAGTTCCACAGCCAGTTTCAAGCGTTGTAATTCGCCACCCGAAAGCGTATTCAACATTTGACCAATTTTCAGATAAGATAAGCCTATTTCATTTAAAACATCCAGCTTTTTCATGATTTTGTCATTATCAATGAAAAGATCAACTAATTCAGCTACACTCATTTCCAAAATAGCGGCAATACTTTTCCCTTTGTAATTATACACCAACACCTCTTTTCCATATCTTTTACCTAAACATTTTTCACAAACAGTATCAACATCTGCCAGAAAATCCATACTCACTTTTATTATTCCCTGTCCTTTACAATATTCACATCTTCCACCTTTTGTGTTTAGCGAAAAATAAGATTTTGTTATTTTTTTGTTGCTTTTTTTAGCTTCTTTGGCAAATTCATCACGAATAAGATCAAATACTCCACTAAAACTTGCAATTGTTGATCTGGATGAACCTCTTGGTAAAGATTGATCAGCCCAGATAAATTTATCAAATTTAGAAAGTCGTTCTAAACTTGCACAGTTCACAGCCTTGTCCATTTTTAATGATTTTTGAACTACATCTAACAACAAAGACGTTTTTCCACTTCCTGAAACTCCACTTATAACATTAATACAAGATTCATAGAATTTCACATCAATACTTTTCAAATTATTCGCATATGCCTTTTCTATTTTAATAGCTACATTCTCTGTTTCATTAAGTAATCGATAAATAGGTAAATTCTTATCATTTAGGTATTTTGCCGTCAATGAAACTTTAGAGTTTAAAATATCATTCAAACTTCCTTCCGCAATAATATTCCCACCCTTGATTCCTGCACCTTCACCCATATCAATAATATAGTCGGCAGAACGAATAACATCTTCATCATGTTCAGCAACAACGACTGTATTACCCAAATCCCGGAGTTCTTTTAAGATTTCAATTAGTTTTTGATTATCTTTCGGATGCAAGCCTGCAGTAGGTTCATCCAAAATGTAAGTTATCCCGGTCAATTCGGAGCCTAGCATCCCGGCAAGACGCACACGCTGCGTTTCACCACTGGAAAGTGTATTTGTTAAACGATTTAATCTAAGGTAAGCCAGACCAACACTTTTAATTAGTTCTAAACGACGAATTATTTCTATTGCGAGAGTATCAAAGATTTGTTGCTCAGCAATTGGTAGTTCTTTTGCGGTTTGCCTAAAAAAAGAAATAGCAGCATCAACAGAGATATTGGTTAACTCACTAATATTAAGATCATTTACAACAATAAGTAAAGCTGTTTGATTTAAGCGTCCACCTTCGCAAACCGTACAGTTTTCTTTTTTCATTAAAGGAAGAAGTGCCTCGCCCCTCTTATCTGCCTGTTTTCTTTGAAATTCTTCTAAAATATGTCCTAAAAAACCAATCCATTTTGATTTAAATTGTTGAGTTCCTTCATGATTACCGCGCTTAAAATGCCAATCCACATTAAAAATATCTTCGTCACATCCATAAAAAGCTATTTTTTTTGCTTTATCAGATAATTCATTCCAGGCAACTGAAAAATCAATATTTTTCTCTTTGCCAACAGACTGTAAAATAGCTACATACTGCCCAGAAGTTTCCCCATAAAACTTTCCGGTCTTTGTTCCATCCAAAGCGCCACTTATTATTGATTCTCCAGGATTCGTAATTACTTTTTCTATATCCGGCATATAAGCAAAGCCTAATCCACCACAGGCATTACACCAGCCCTGTACCTGGTTAAATGAAAAATGCGATGCTGTTAATTGCTCTGCTTTAGCAGGAAAACGTATTTGCCCAATACGGGAATACAGCAAGCGATAATAATCATAAATTTCAGTCAAAGTACCTACAGTAGAATGTTCGTTGGCTTTTAGCCTTTTTTGTTGCAAAGCAATTACCGGGGTTAATCCACTTGCATTTTCAAAATTTGCTTGTTTCACATTGCCTAATTGAGCACGTACATATGGCGAAAAACTCTCATTAAATAATTTCCGGCTTTCTGCATAAATCGTATCAAAAAGCAAAGATGATTTGCCACTACCCGAAACACCACTTAGCACAATCAGTTTGTTAAGAGGCAAGCTAACTTTTATATTTTTCAGGTTGTTTGTACTTACTCCTTTAAAACTTATAGACTTATTTTGTGTTATTTTAATTATTTCATCATTTGTATTTGTATCTCTACTTAGTAAGTTTTTAAGCTCCTGTCCGGTTAATGATTCGTTACAATTCAGTATGTCTACAGGCGATCCACTAAAAATTAATTCACCGCCATTTTTACCACTCCCCGGGCCTAAGTCAATAATATAATCGGCTGCGTTAATAAAGTGTAGATTATGTTCAATCACAATAACCGTATTACCAGTATCCAGCAATTTTCGTAAGGAATTAAATAAAATATTAATATCATAGAAATGTAGTCCCCTGGTTGGTTCATCCAGAATATAAATGGTTTTACCCGTTGAAGGCCTGCTCAATTCTGCAGCCAGTTTAATACGCTGCGACTCACCACCTGAGAGCGTTGCCGAACGCTGCCCAAGTTTTAAATAACCCAGACCCAAATCATTCAACACCTCTAAATAATGTGCAATTTTGGGAATATCTGAGAAGAACACAAGAGCCTTACTCACAGAAAGTTCAAGTACATTAAAAATATTTTTATCTTTATATCTTATCTGTAAAGTTTCATCCATAAACCGTTTTCCGCTACATTCGGAACACACAATTTCTATATTTTCCAAAAAATGCATTCCCGCTTGAATATATCCCGCACCCTGACAAGTTTCACACCTTCCTCCTTTGGTGTTAAATGAAAAATATGATTTTGTCCATTTTTTTTGTTTCGATTCAGGTAGTTTTGCATAAAAGTCACGAATTTCGTCAAACAGTTTGGTATAAGTTGCCGGATTACTTCGCGAAGTTTTTCCAATTGGAGACTGATCAATTTCAATAATTTTGTCAATATGCTCTACACCTTCAATTTGCTCAAAATCACCAAATTCAACACGTGCGTTATGTAGTTTACTGCGTAAATAATTCGCCAATGTATATTTTATTAAAGTTGATTTTCCGACACCGGACATACCACTAACTACCGTCAAACGATTAAGCGGAAATTCAACATTCAGTTTTTTTAAATTACGAGATTTTGCCGTCTTTATTTTTATAAACCTACCATTACCAGAATGTTTTTTATTGCTGATTTTTTCATTTCCGGATAAAAAGGAAGCAGTTTTACTTTCGGTTAATTCTTTTGCAAGTTTGTTCCAGTCTGGTTGTTTACCCTGATAAATAAGTTCCCCTCCATTTACACCGGCTTTTGGACCAAGCTCAATTATATAATCAGCCTTACGTATAATTTGTTCATTATGGTCAACTGCAATAACCGTATTTCCATTATCACGCAGTTCCAATATTTTCTGTAGCAATTTATCCATTTCTGCAGCATGCAAGCCCGCAGCAGGTTCATCAAAAATATAAAGGACACCACTCAATTTACTATTAATTTGTGTACCCAAGCGGATACGTGCTGCTTCGCCACCAGAAAGGGTTACCGCTCCACGACTCAAGCTCAGATACCCTAATCCTAAGTCACTTAAAAGACTTGTTCTCTTTAAAATTTCGGTTCTGATTGATTCACCAACATTAATTTCATCATCTTTATATTGAATATTTTTAAAAAAAACTGATAATTCATCAATACTTAAATCTAAAATTTCAGCAATATTTCTTTTACCGATATGAACACTTAATGCCTTTTTATTAAATCGGGTACCAAAACATTCATCACAGCTTTGTGTTTGTACAAAACGTAGGATATTTTTATTACGATCACGTTTCAAAATTTCTTCCATTACAGGGATAATTCCCTTATAATGACCTTCCTCTCTTGGTTTAGCAGTTATCCCTTTCCATTTCATACGTGATTCAAGCGAATGCTTACCAAAAAGTATTTTTATTTTACTGCTACCATATAAAACTATATGTTTCTGATAATCGGTTAAATCTTTCCAGGGAATATCTACGGTAAAACCTTCCGATTGACATACCTCATCCATCACATCAATTGTTACTTGTGAATAAACGGTATAGCCTGTTGGGGTGGTAATCACCAAAGCCCCTTCACGTAAAGTTTTATTGGCATCGGCAATTAAAAGTTCCGGATTAATTTTCTCAACAACTGCGAGTCCTTTGCAATGTGGGCAAGCTCCATCCGGCTTGTTAAAAGTAAATAAGCTTCGATTGATTTCTAATCCTTTATTTGTACTTTTTCCTAAACGAGCGAATAACAAACGTAAAATATCGTGTAAGCCTGTTAATGTACCAACAGTTGAACGTGGTGAATTTACATAGTTTTTTTGTTCCAAACGGATTGCCGGTCTCAACCCACTAATATGTTCCACATTAGGGCGTCGCAACTTATTCAAAAACTGCCGGGCATGTATTGAATAGGTTTCCAGATACCTGCGCTCAGCATCCTTATAAATTACATCAATAGCCAAAGATGATTTTCCTGAACCGGAAACCCCTGAAATAACCGTAAATTGGTTATGTGGGATTTCGATATCAATATTCTGAAGGTTATGGTGGCTTACGCCTTTTAGTTTTATAAAGTTCATGTTTAATATTATTAATAGGGACACGGAACCTCACATATTTATTTTGTTATCGGTGATATTCAGTGTTTTTTCAGTGCATTTAGTGTTTCAATTTGATAAATACACAAAAGAAAAATTTGAAAAACTTATAACTACTTACGTGAGGTTTCTTCTTCTACAAGGTAATACTAGGTATAAGAAGCTCCATTAAGTTCACAAATTATAAAATCTCCAAAAGGCCTAATTCTTCCGATACAGAAAAGTTTTCTATTTCCTTATAGTACCTTATCAATATTTGGGATATCGTATTTGTGGTTTGGTTACCAATTCTGAGTAATATTACTTTTGGGGGAAAATGATGTTGGCTCAATAAATGCTCAAAATCTTCATCATTTGTTACGATCATAAAGTTATTTATTTTTGCCCATTCCCAAATTGCAATATCTTCTGCCGGATTTGGTAAATCTGTGCTTGTTACATGGATGCACTCAGGATATTTCTCTTTTAGTTTTTTAGCCAAACGATATGAAAGATTCGCATCAAGCAGCAGTCTTATCATTGATAATGGTTTTAATAGCTTGTTCACGATTTGCAGCAAAAGTTAAAGCTGCAAGAATATGCTCTGTTTTTATCTGTGGAAAATCTATTGATATTTCCTCGTATGACATACCGGATGCTAACCAAATTAATATATCAGCTATACATATCCTGGTATTTTTAATACAAGGTTTCCCAAAACGAATATTGGGGTTTATACTTATATATTCTCTATAATTATTCATGTGTTTAGTAGTTGACCAATACAAATTTACAATAATTAGCTTACATTTTCTAATATTAAATATTTATTAATTCAGACAATTCGTTATTCGATAAATTACCAATCCATTTTTCACCGGCAGAAACTGTTAAATCTGCAAGGTTCTTTTTTTCTTGCAACATTTCATCAATTTTTTCTTCAAAAGTATCTTTTGTGATTAAACGATAAACCATTACATTTTTTTTCTGACCTATACGAAAAGCCCTATCGGTTGCTTGCATTTCTACTGCAGGATTCCACCACAAATCGTAATGAATAACGTGATTAGCCTCAGTTAGATTCAGTCCGGTTCCACCGGCTTTAATTGAAAGAATAAATGTTTTTACGTTGTTTTTATTCTGAAAATCTTCAACCATTTGGTCGCGTTTTTTTCGTGAAACACCCCCGTGTAGAAATTGTGCTTGTCGCCCAAAATTCGCTTCAATCATTTCTTTTATTATTTCGCCCATTTCTCTATATTGGGTAAAAATCAATACCTTTTCGTTACTTTCGTATATACTTTGTAAAATATTTAAAAGCATTGTTGCTTTGCCCGATAAATCAGGATTAAAATCTTCTTTTTTAAGGAATTGCGATGGATGGTTACAAATTTGTTTTAATGCAGTCATCAATTTGAATACCAGACCTGCACGTTTTATATCGCCCTTTTCGAGTGTTGCAAGATCGTTCATCATATTATCCACAACACTCTTATATATTGCCGTTTGTTCTTTTGTTAACGAAACATATTTATTGTTTTCAATTTTGTCCGGCAGGTCATTAATAATTGTTTTATCTGTTTTTAGCCGTCTTAAAATAAAAGGCGATGTTATTTTTTTAAATTTAGTTAATTGTTTTTCGTCACCATATTTTTCTATCGGTGCAGAAAATTCTTTTTTAAAGTATTTTAACGAACCTAAATAACCTTTATTTGTAAAATCGAATATACTCCAATATTCACTTAACCTATTTTCTACAGGGGTTCCCGACATGGCAATTTTCACAGGGGCTTTTAGTTTTTTTATCGCTTTTGTTTGTTCTGTTGATGGGTTTTTTATGTTTTGTGCTTCATCGATAATTACAGTTGCCCATTTTATTTTCTTAAATATATCTATATCTCTACGTATCGTACCATAAGAAGTAATTATCAAATCAACTTCTTTTAAATCAAGTTTTCGTTTTGCCCCATGATATGTATGCATAGACAATGAAGAAGCAAAATGCTCAATTTCCTTTTCCCAGTTCGATAAAAGTGTAGTAGGTACAATAATCAAGGCCTTGGATTTATTAAATTTCTGTTCTTCTTTAAAATTTAAAAGCAAGCTGATTACCTGTATCGTTTTTCCAAGCCCCATATCATCGGCAATTATACTTCCAAAACCAATTTTTGAATTATTGTATAACCATTGATAACCCCGTTCCTGATATGGTCGAAGTTCTGCATCCAATGATTTAGAAACTGCAATTTCGTCAACTTTCAGTAATTCGTGTATTGTTTTACGTGCTTTTGCAGATATTGCGATTTTTGCTTCTTGATATTCTTCTGTAAGGGCTGACTTTAACAGCTCTTGCTTTGATAATTGTTTGTCATCAGACAAATTATCTAACATTTTCTGAATTTCGTTTTTATCTATTAAAACGTATTGCCCTTTAATATTAACAACCCCCGAAAGCCCCTTGCTTAATTTTTTAAATTCTTTTACAGATATTGTTTTATCGCCTATGGCAATTTGCCATTCGAAATTTAACATTTCGTCAAGCGAAAGATATGATTTTTCGGCCTTTGAACTTTCGTTTTGTTTTAGTAGTAATGATGCTTTTGGTTTTACAAGATTTTTTAAAGCATTTGGTAATAAAATTTTTATACCAAGAAGTTTAACTGTTGGCAATATTTTCAATAGTACTTCAGTAAATTCATCTGATTCGTAAATTAAATCCTCAGTCCCATTTGAAGCGATATGTGCTTTTAAATCCTCAAAATCTTTTGCAAGGTTTGCAAGCGATTGCAGTGCTATGGTTTTTACATTAACAAATTTTTTATTGGTCATAAATTCGTTAAATTCAATTGGTGCTTGCAACGATTTGTTTTTATCTTCAATCAATAATTCCACAGTATAAAAATCATCGCCACTTTCTTCAAAAGTATCAACTTTAATTACCGGTACATAGTCTTGATGTATAATATAAAACCTGCTAATCCATTGATAAACAGCATTTGGAATTTCGTTTTCTCCAAGCTCATTAAACATTTGTGATGAATTTGTAAAAAATAGCTCATCAATTTTATCATCGCTTGATTTATAATAACGTTCAGTTGGTTTTTTTGCAGATATTCGAAAATAATACCTCAAAAACATCGAAGATATAGTAACAATTTGCTCACGATTATTCAAATATTTCACACCTGTTGATGTATCCATTATTTGTATCATTTCGGGCGGGACTAATTTTTCTAAATTGTTCATTATTGCCTCAACTTCACCGTTAATACTTGCTGGTATCCAACGTAGCGTATAACTATTATCAGCTAATTGTAATAATTGGGGGATAAATGCACTTTGCTCAATCAATTTTAAACTAAAATGATAGCAATAATACAAAGTTTGCAAAGCATCAGATAATCTACCTACATATTTTGCAGGAATATTATCAATAAACCCTATCAGGTTTTTAAATCCTTTTTCTCTTGAAAAATGCTTTTCGTCCTTATCGGAATATAATATTGTATCGAAATAATATGTTTCGTTATGAAAAACAATTTCCGCATTTTGATATTTTTCATAAACAATTGATTTTACATCTTCTTGCTTAATTTCTTGTAATTCTATTTTATAAAACCGTACAAGTGCTTTGTATGATTTTCTAAGAATTGGCTTAAAATCTTTTCCATAAAAAACTGGTTTTTCATCAAGAATAGAAAAGATTGTTTCCTGCATATCAGGAATTAATGAAAAATCAAAAGGGCTAATCTTGTTTTCCTTACTTGTTTTCTGCTTAACTTTACTTTGTGTTTTTGCTTGTTTTAAAAAGAAATCTTTAATGACAGGAACTTTAATATTGTTTTTTTCTATAGGCAAGCCAACTTTTTCCAATTCCTTAAAAATATCCAATCCGTGCAGTTGAAAAACGATGAAAGGGTTTTTATCAATCTCCGCTGAAATAATATAAATTACTGATGCAATATGTTTACATGGCACAGCCCAATCCGGACAAGAACAGCTCATCTCAAAATCTTTCCACGATGATGGAAAAACATCAATCCTATTCTTTTTTGCAATATCATTTAATTCAGGGGGTAATTCGCGGTTAAGCAATTGCGAAAGCAACAAGGGGTTACCCTTAATCAGGTTTATTAAAATATTTTTTTGTGCTTGAGTAAATTTTGGGACAGTTATTTCAATCCTGTACGGGCTACGCCTGCTGCCTTTCACTTTTGCTTTAACAGTATTGACCTTAATATTTATCTCCTTTACATAACCATTTCGTGCATAAGTTCTGCCACGGGGTAACCTGTTTGAATAATCAATATACGCAAGTGAGTTTAACCATTGTTCCCCCCACCATGTTTTTCCAAAATCTGCCATTCGTTTTTTTCCCAAAAATAAATATTTCTTTATTGAAAAAAAGGAAAAATTCATATACATTGAAAAAAATAGTAAAAATCACTATACTCCTAGGGAAACAATAGATTATATAAAAAACCAAAAGACAATTTATTAAAAACGGATAAATTTATAAAGCAATAGAAAATACATTTTTAAAATAGGAACACGAACGTTCATTACAAATGAACAATTCCATTAGATATCTTGCATTTCTAATGAAAGGTTTTTCTATTGGAACAAAAAAATCAAAAAAAAAATCACTTTCGCTTTTATTTCTCAACCTGTGCTGTAACGCTTATTCCTATCCCAATTGGTACTTTATCCCATACCCCTTGGCTTGTTTTTCGATAGTAGGTTTTCTTCGACATGCCAATACTGAAAAATAAATTCCCCGGACCCAAGTCTTTAACATGTTCAAGTGTGATTAAAAAATCACCTTCAACAACAATATTGTAGGGTTTTAAATTTATTGATATTAGTTCTTTAACTTTTTCCTTAGGTAAACTAATATAAATAGGTTTTTGTAAAATATTTTCAAATTCCATTTTATCCCTGACCCTATAAATATTTAAACGATAAAATATAGAATCATAAGTACAAACCGCAATACTTATATCCACTTTTTCCAGAAAGGCTGACTTTTTTACTTTCAGCAATAAACCAAGTTCATAACCCAGTTTATTATCTTTAAAACCAGCCTGCATTCTTTTTGATTTGCTTTTTATGCCCAAAATTTGTTGTTTAAACTTCTTAGGATTTATAACTACTTCATCAAGATCATAGATTTTTTTTTGAAGTTGAATATTCCAATTATCTAGCTTTTTATAATTTACAACTTTTATCTTGTAAGGCAAATATCCAATACAAGAAAAAAGCAATGAATCATTATCAAAAAGTGAATCGATAACAATTTTATAGTGTCCTCCCATATCAGAGGTTGTTCCTATGTTTTTACCTACAATACCTATATTCACAAATTCAATTGGTAAATTATTTTTGCTTTCAATCACTTTGCCTGTATAAGTTTGTCCAAATAAGGAATTGGATATTAAAATAAAAAGAATAAATATTTTTCGCATATTTTTTTATTTAAAATGTGTGTTCCCCATTGGTTTATCTAGCAAAAGAAAGTAAAAAACAAGACAAAAGATAAAAGTATAAAGACAAAAAAAGGGAAACATCTCTAATATTTCCCTTTACATTCTAAATACTTTTTGATATAAATTTTAAGTTAAAACCCAAAACTTATTCCAATTGATGGGATAGCCACATAATTACCATCCAAGTTTTTAGTATAATATCCACCAAGTTTTACCCCTACATGTTTTAAATTATACTGCCAGCTTGCAGTCCAGGTATCACCATTAAAATGAGACCCTGTTTTGCGGTACATATAGCCCACACTAAATTTATGCGAAGAATTATCACGGATAAACAAATGATAATATGCATTAGCAATATTATATGTATGAACTTTGAAAAAATCATTTTCATCCTGCAAAAACAGGAATGAAGTGTTTATCCCAAATTTATACTTAGGTTTGCTTTTATTGGACAATATAATATCTATATTAACATCAATTTCAGGGGCAAAGTTTGAATTGATAATAGACATACCAAATGCCGGATATATACTTATGTAATCGTGTGATTTTTTCCCTTCTACCACAACTGTGCTTAAATTAAGTATATTGTCTTCTGCTGTATAAATAATCTTATGAGCCATCTTCTTACCTAAAAAACCTAAAATATCAATTCTGGCATCTTTATACAAGCTATCTATGCTAAATTGAGTGATTTTTCCAAAATCACTTATTTTATTCACAGCAATTTCCATTTCATTGTTTGCAGATAATTTTACAGATAAAGTATAATTAAAAGATTTTACAGTTTGCCAATTCTTACGATTGAAATAAATTTCCTTATTCCAAGCCTTATTTTCTTCTACTCGTATATCACTCTTATGAACAACAAAATTTTCATAATACACATATCGGATGTTAAAAGTATTGTCTTGCATATCTGATTTATCTATTTTTTGAAAATCAGCATAAAATTTTGAATAAATATCATCAAATTTTAATGTTTTCTCCTTTTTACTAAAAAGCTTATCCGTCATAATCGTTATTTGCCCATAATCATCTAATTTAATGATTAATGTATCTTGCTGTGCCCTTAAAATTTGGGCAATAAAAATGCTTAGTACAATAAAAAGTATTGTTCTCATAATTAATTATTTAAAGTTTATATTTGATTTATTTTAGCTCTGTTTTTAGGGAAAGGAGTGATTCCTTTTGAACTTTTTCCACGTTACTATTACCAAACATTCCAAAACGAAAAACAAAACGTCTTTTCTTTTTCGTTTTTAATTGATTATTTGAATTAACATTTTGATTATTAATTAAATTTTTCGAAATTAACTCCGGTAACTTTTC
>JAOZNO010000652.1 GCA_029933755.1 Bacteroidales bacterium
TGTAAAAAATTAATTAAACACATATGTAAATTTGTATTTCTAAAACTCAATTAATACTTTAGGCACATATTAAATGTGAATCATGCCTGAAAAATTAATTTTAGCAATCGACTTGGGAACATCCGGTCCAAAAGTAGCTTTATTTACCATAAATGGTGAAATTATTGATGATGATTTTGCCCCAACAGGGTACACATTATTACCAGGAGGTGGAGCAGAACAAGACCCGGATGAATGGTGGCAGGCCATTAAAACAGCAAGTCAGAATCTACTTAAACGAAACAGTGATAAAGTATCAGATATAGAGGCGATTAGTGTAACAAGTCAATGGTCAGGAACCGTTGCCGTTAATCAAAACGGACAACACCTTATGAATGCCATTAACTGGATGGATTCTCGTGGCGCAACACAAGTAAAAAGGATTACAGATGGTATTATTAAAATTGAAGGATACGGACTTTCTAAAGTATATCACTGGTTAACACGTACAGGTGGAATGCCAACCCGTGCAGGAAAAGATCCGATTGCCCATATTTTATATATTAAAGAAAATTTGCCGGAAATTTATGAAAAAACCTATAAGTTTCTAGAACCTAAAGATTACCTGAACCATAGACTTACAGGCAGGTTTATTAGCACGTACGACACCATGGTTTTGCACTGGGTAACTGATAACCGTGATGTTAATAATATACGTTATTCAGATAAATTAATAGCACTATCAGGTATTGACCGGGAAAAATTACCTAATATGGTAGATGCCAGTGAGGTGATTGGCACTCTTTCTAAAAAAGCGGCAAAAGAATTAGGCTTAAATGAAAATGTAAAGGTAATTGCCGGTACACCTGATGTAAATTCAGCAGCCATTGGTTCAGGTGCCATTAATAGGAATCATGCTCATATTTGTATAGGAACATCATCATGGTTAGCATCTTACGTTCCATTTAAAAAAACAGATATTTTTCATAATATTGCTTCATTACCTTCTGCGCTTAAAGGAAAATACCTGATAACCAATGAACAGGAAACCGCAGGAGAATGTATTAATTACTTGCGTGACAATGTATTTTTTCACAAAGATGCACTCAACACTAAAGCTCCTGATAATTATTACGAATTAATAAATCAACTGGCTTGTGAATCTCCTGCCGGAAGCAATAATTTAATATTCACACCCTGGTTATATGGTGAACGTTCGCCCATTGAAGATAATTTTGTACGTGGAGGCTTTCATAATCTTTCTTTACAGAATAACCGACGAGATATGATACGTTCGGTATTTGAAGGAGTAGCTTACAATAATAGATGGTTACTTAAATATGTAGAAAAAATTGCCGGTAACCAGTTTGAATACATCAATTTTATTGGTGGTGGTGCACGCTCTGATTTATGGAGCCAGATTTTAGCAGATGTGCTACAACGTGAAATCAGACAAATTGAACGTCCTTTATTGGCAAATGCACGTGGGGCTGCAATGCTTGCATTAATAGGTCTTGGCTATATCACTGTTGAGGATATCCCTGAAAAAACAAAAGTAAAAACAATATATCAGCCAAATGAAAAAAACAGGGCTATGTATAACAATCTATTTGAAGAATATTTAAATATCTATAAACAAAATAAAGGGATTTATCGTAGATTGAATAATGAATAATGATTATTGTATATTGAATAAAAAGAAAATGTACACTTTGACTTTAGTTCGGCTTCCTCAGGTACTATGTGGAGGTGACTTGCAAAGTTTTTAAAATTCCGCTAAGGCGGAACAGGCATTGGAAAGTCTTTCTTTAAAATATGAGTGCGCTCCGAAAACCTGCTAAGCAGCTGCAAGATCAGACTTTTCGGACTGCCGTCAAATATGGAAGTAAAAAAATAAGAACTGAAATAAATTCAGTAGTTTTAATTTTAACAATGGAATATTCAAACAAGACCATACTTATAACCGGTGCTTCATCAGGTATTGGGGCAGCAACGGCTCTTGAACTGGCAAAATATAATAATCGCATGATTATTACTGCCCGTAGGGAAGATTTATTAAAAGAAATAGCCGATAAAATTGTAAATTTAGGAAGTGAATGTTTGTACTTAGTGGGTGATGCAACCAGTGAAGCACATGCGAATAAGGTTATTGTTGAAATTATTCAAAAATATGGCACAATAGACATTGCCATATTGAATATTGGTCATGGGCCACCATCAAACTTGCTTACCACATCTGCAAAGGCCATAAAATTTATCATGGAGGCAAATTATCATACTTTTGTAAACTTTTATGTGCCAATTTTGCAACAAATGAAAAAGCAAAAAGGTAAATGTATGATTGCCCACATGAATTCTCAAGCAACTTGGTTTGGCATTCCTATGCAAGGTGATTATACTGCTGCAAAAGCTGCTGCAAGAATTTTTGTAGATACTGCACGCATGGAGTTACAACATTTCGGTATTAAGCACATTTTATTACAAACAATTCATCCGGGCTTTGTAGCTACAAAAGCGTCAAAAAGTGATGGAATACCTGTACCCAATGAAATAAGTGAGGAAGAAACTGCTAAATATGTATTAAAAGGAATTAAAAAGGGAATGAATCAAAATATATTTCCATTAGGAACTGCACTGGCAGCAAAACTTGGGCGGATACTTCCAAGAAAATTATTGACAAAAATATTATTGTCACAAACACCACCTGATTATTAATGAGGTGATTTGAAAATTAATAAATTTTAAGGTTTGGAAATAAAGGATTGAATAAAATATAATTATTAATAAATTTCTAATTATTTATTTGTGAATTCGTCGTTAAAAGAAAGATATGAAAATAAAAGAAAAAGCATTACAAATACTGGAAAACACAGCTAAAAAAATACCTGCCGTTAACCGTTTACTTGAAAAGGAATACGATAAACTATTGGCAGAAATAGAAAAATCAGCCAAACCATACAAGGATTATGAATCTTTTCCAAGTATTCCTAAAAATGGAATCGATCGGGCTAAAATTCTAAAAACCATGACCGAATTCCAACAAAAAGAAGAAAACAAATGGAAGGATGGTTTTGTTTCAGGTGCAGTTTATCATGGTGATAATGAACATATTGATTTTCTAAACAAAGTGGTTGCATTAAACTCGCAGAGTAACCCTTTGCATTCTGATGTTTGGCCATCTACAGGTAAATACGAAGCCGAAATTGTTTCTATGACGGCTAATATGATGAACGG
>JAOZNO010000653.1 GCA_029933755.1 Bacteroidales bacterium
GTCGGATTATATTTAAGTAGGCTTTGCCTGAATTACGCTATATCTTTATGGAAAATAATAAGCTGAGGCAAAGCCTTAAAGCATAATGCGACTCAGGCGAAGCCTAAGCCGAACGGGGGTGTCATTACGCTGTGAGCTTAAGCTTTGCTAGCCAGCGGATTTGGGGCCATATTCATACGTGAGCAATTTGCTTTCTCTGTAAAACTTAGTCCAGCTAATCCTCACTAAAAATACAATACCTGTAAATAAATTGCCAATAATTTCTACCTAAGCTTTATTATTATCAAAACAAATATTGAAAAAAAGAATGTTTTTTAACATTTTAACTTTAATTTTGGATAATAACAAAACTTATGGTGTACAATATGGCATACTCTGACGTTTTAAACTCATTCATAAAAAACAAGCAGCATAAGGCTGATGCTGTAGCTGTTTTGAATTCGGTACAGAATATTGTTGAAAATCAGCAAATTAATACAGTAAATAATGAAGACTGGTCCTCTTTTTTAGATTTGTCAGGACATCCTGATTTTTTATTAGCACTACCAGACTTTGAATCAAGGAACTTATGGGCAGAACTTGTATTTAAAATTATTCAACATACTGGTTTTTCCTTAAAGGATCTGTTTGATTTGAGAGTGAAAGAACTAGGTGACCAGGTTCTTTTTCAGGATATGTCATCAAATCCACCTGCATTCTGGTCGTATACGCAAATTAACAGAATGCTGCGCGAACTGGCTTCTGTTTTTTATAGCACAGTACCGGAAGATCCTAGGGTCGCAATTTATTCAGAGAATAGTGTTGTGTCTGCATCCTGTGATTTAGCTTGTCTTTTTTACGATATTTTTGACACCCCTGTTAGCACGCACTTTAAAACCAAAACAATTGTACCTATTTTTGATTCAGTAGGTATTAATATTGCCGTTTGCGATACACCTGAAAGATTGGAAGTGTTGAAAGAAGTGCAAAAAGAAGTAAAGCAAAAATTTAAAATATTTGTATTAGATTCAGAAATTAGCTTAAGTAAAGATATCCAGTTTATTGGTAATTTAACAACCCTGTTAGACCCTGAAGAAGTAGAAAAAATACTGTTAAAAAGAAAAAGAAAGCCAATTAATGAAGTGGCAACTACTATGTTTACTTCGGGTAGTACGGGAGTTCCTAAAGGAGTGTCATTTTCAATTTACAACCTGATTTCTAAACGTTTTGCCAGGCATGCAGCCTTACCTAAAGTCGGAAAAAAGGAAGTTCTGCTTTGTTTTCTTCCCTTGTTTCATACATTTGGTCGCTACCTTGAAATGCTAGGTACTATTTATTGGCGGGGAACTTATACTTTTACAGGAAACACTTCAACAGATACTCTTTTATCTCTTTTCCCAACAGTAAATCCAACCGGGTTTATAAGTGTGCCTATTCGCTGGCAACAATTACATGACCGTATTCAGGATAAACTTATAAAACAAGGGGATGATACTGATAAAGAAGTAATCATTAGAGAAACTGTGGGAAGCCGGTTGTATTGGGGACTATCTGCCGCAGGTTATCTTGACTCAAAAACATTTAAATATTTTGAGAAAAACGATATTGATCTTTGCAGTGGCTTTGGGATGACTGAAGCAACGGGCGGGATAACCATGACACCACCGGGCGAATACCGGAAAAACTCTACAGGGAAAATGCTGCCGGGAATTAAAGGAAAGCTTGAAGAGAGTGGTGAGTTATTATTAAATGGACATTATCTGGCGAGATATCTTGAGGACAAGGAGCCGGGAAATATAATACCATACCCTGAGCATGAAGATAATGAATACTGGATGCCAACGGGAGATATTTTTACAAAAACTGATGATGGATTTTATGAAATAATTGACAGGGTTAAGGATATTTATAAAAATAATAAAGGACAAACCGTAGCACCAAAAACAATTGAAAAAAAATTCGTAGGTGTTCCGGGTATTAAGCAAACTTTTTTGGTTGGTGATGCCCGCCCTTACAATGTTTTGCTTATTGTACCTGATTTTGATGATGTATTATTGCAAAATACTGAAACATCCGATAGTAAAGAAGAATATTTTCACCAGATTGTGATGTTAGCTAACAGGGATGTAGCAAGGTATGAGCGTGTGGTAAACTTCACCATATTAGACAGAGAATTTTCAGAAGAAAAAGGAGAACTTACTCCAAAAGGTTCTTTTAATCGAAAAATTATTGAAAAAAACTTTAAAGAGTCTATTGAGAAATTATATTTAACAAATCATGTACGGTTAAAATTAAATGGTTTGCAAATTATTATTCCTCGATGGTTTTACCGTGATTTGAGCGTGCTTGAGAATGATATTGTTATAGAAGGTAGTCACTTGAAAAACAGACAAACGGACAAGGTATTATACATAAATCACCTAATGGATGAAAAATATCAAATTGGTGATTTGATTTATGAAAGTTCTATTAAAATAATTGATATTGGAAGGATTGCTCGTCAACCTAGGTTGTGGATTGGGAATCCTGAGTTTATGGCGTTTGCACCGGTGAAGGAAGGTTGGGATTTACCTCTTAAATCATTATCATCGAATGTTTGTCGGCCAAAAGAATTTACAAAAAAATATAAAAGTGCTGATTTGCCCAAATTAAAGGGTATAAGTGACCAGAGACTCCATTTTGTCAATAACTTAATAATTAGCTCTTTATTTGGTGAGAGTGAACGCTCGTATAATGCCACTTTGCAATTGGGGCAGTTGTTTGGAAGTTATGAAGAAAGACTGGCATATGTGGTAAGAAGACGTTTAGAAGCCCTTTCTTGTCATCCTGAAGAGCGAATTCGAGTTTTAGCTTATCGGATTTTGCTTGTTGAAGACCCCGATCCCGATTTTAATAAAACTTTTCCGGCCTTTATTCAATCAGGTTTATCATTCCTTACAGAAGAATCAATAAATAAAATAGCATTAAGTAATTTTGGGAAACAGCATTTGGCATCATTAAGGAAACGGCTTTATAATTACCGAACACAGTTAAAGTGGCCTGCTGAAGAAAATGTACGCAAACAATTTGAGAATGTACTTAAACTACTCTTCAATTTTGCAAGCCAAAATCTTGATTATTATATATCAATTAGGTCAGAATTAGCAAGCTGGATTCTGCATCGGGTAGAACCTGAACTCTCAAAGCTGGCAGAAAAATTCTTTTTCGAATTATTTGAAATTTTTGAT
>JAOZNO010000654.1 GCA_029933755.1 Bacteroidales bacterium
GATGAAGAAGTCACTTTTAAGCAAGAGAATGTGCTGCAGCTGAATTTTGTACTTAAAACTTATGTATTTAAAAATAAAAATGATGCTGAACCAATTATTGAACCATCTTACTAAAAGCCTTGCTTTTTTAGAAATTTAAAAACAACACTAACTATGAATATGAAAACTTATATTTTTTTATTGTTATCGATAGGATTGTTCTCATGTAACAATCAAGTTAAAAATACTAAATCTAGAGTTGAAGAAGCTTTTGTTATTAAACGTGGATTAAATGCCAGTCACTGGTTGTCGCAATCTGAAATCAGAGGTGATGATCGTGTACAATATATGCAGGCTAAAGATTTTAAAAAGATTGCCGATATGGGTTTTGACCATGTTCGCCTTCCAATTGATGAAATGCAGATGTGGGATGAAGAAGGCAATCGTCTTGATGAAGCTTTTGAGTTAATGCATTTTGCGATTAAAGAGTGTTTAAAAAACGATCTGAGAGTAATTGTTGATCTTCATATTCTTCGTTCACATCATTTTAATGAATTAGATGATATTAAGCTTTGGAATGATAAAACAGCACAGGAAGATTTTATTAAATTCTGGGTTGAATTATCTACTGAATTAAAAAAATATCCAAATAGTATGGTGGCATACGAACCAATGAACGAGGCCGTAGCTCCCGATCCGGAAGATTGGAACAAACTTATAAATTGGGTAATCGCTGAAATTCGCAAACTTGAACCAGAACGCACTATTATAATGGGATCAAACCGTTGGCAATCTGCAAGTACTTTTAAATATTTAAACGTACCCAAAGGCGATACAAATATTATTTTAAGTTTCCACTTTTACGAACCTATGCCCTTTACACATTACAAAGCTTATTGGACTCCTTTTTCTAAGTTGGATGTTGAAACAGAATATCCAGGATGGGCTCTTGATACTGTTAAATTTCCCATTAATGATGAGAAGTTAAAAGTATCTGTAATGTATGGTATTGATTATTATACTAAAGACACATTAGAAAATCATATTATGCAGGCAGTTGAGGTGGCAGATAAGCTAAATTTACAGTTATATTGTGGTGAGTTTGGTTGTTTTCCTACAACAACAATGGAACAGCGTGCAGTTTGGTATAACGATATTATTGATATATTTAATCGTAATAATGTAGCTTGGGCACATTGGAACTATAAAAATGATTTTCCGGTTGTTGATGCTAAAACCCTTGAGCCTATTGATGAAATAATATCAATAATGATGAAGTAGAGTATTATTTGCTGAAATTAGCATACTCTCTTTTAGTTTTTTAAGGCTTATTGAAATCCATTTCAATAAGCTTTTTATATGAAACATTAAAAAAAGAAATGTTGGGCTTTCAAATAGTTATAATGCAATTAAAATAAAGGGAACTTTAGATTCAGAACAACTGACCTAACCGGATTTAAGGTGATACCAGTTCGGGTGGTCTCGGTAAATCATTTTGAAAGCAAGCTGTTATGCACTAATATTCAGAATATTACAACAATACCTTTTTGTGTTTTTACTGAGACCTTTAATTATGGTATCACCTTTAAATCCAATGAATTTTTATTTATTTGCTACAAATCAGAGTATTAGTTTAGATGGGATCAGTTGTTCTGAGATTAGGTGTTTTCAGAAGTAAGCAAGTTTTGGATTAGGAGTAAGAATGTATAAAGTGCCTGACTAAGTGTAGTTATAATGGCATGCCTATAATATATGATTGTCCGCTTAGTTGCAAGTTATAATAGTTTGAGGCTGAAAGCCTCTAATACATTAACATAGGGCAACACCCTATGATTAAATCATGAATATGAAACATAGCCCTGAAGGGACGTAACATCTTGTTGTACATGATTTTAAATTTTGGTTTCATGAAAATAGGGAAGATATACAGACAAGCATAAAATAATAATTAATTGTCATAGAACTAGATTGATTATCTAATTCTATGACAATATTCAATTACTCCTTTATTATTTTATTTCTAAAAATATTATTCTCTGTTTTAATTTCAATAAAATAAATGCCTTTATTAAAATCTGAAATATTTAGCTGTGTACTTGTGTTGTTGCAATAAGTTTGTTTAACTAAACTTCCATGTATATTATATACATTTATCAACTTTATTGCTAATTCCCCTGAACTTATAGTTAAAATATCATTTACGGGATTAGGGAATAAAGTAATATTGGAAAGACCGACAGATTCAATAGTAGTATATTCATAAAATTCTATCTTATCAATATTATAGGCTGGAAGTTCCTGAATTTTCAATCTCATTATTTGCTCTCCTTCGGTTAAATCAATACTACTCTCAACAGTTGTTGATGTTTGCCAACTACTAGTTTTAGGGATTGTAATAACTTGAGAACTTCCTGTAATAAATTCGAACTGAATTTCTCCTCCACCGTCCATTGAGGCAACATGAATTTTCATAATATAAGTAGCTGTTTTTTTAACATCAATGGTATATTCAATCCATTCCCCTTTTTCTACGTACCCAACCTGAAATCCTCCAGTAGTTATATCTTCAATGTCAACACCTTCATTTGGCCTATAGGCTCCTGTAATATTCTCTAATCCTGTATCATGATACGTTAATCCCTCACCACCTATATCATAATCTTCGGCCTCTAATATTCCTGGCACCACTATTGGATATCCCAAATAAGGTTCTCTTGTATTTGAAATACGCAGAACATTAATTGGGTATGATGAAATTGTGTCTTCCGTATATACATCAGATATGCGATAGTAAGTGTATTCATCTATTTTTGTATTATAATCAAGAAATACTGTTGGCGAAGCTGTACCATATTCTGCAATTACGGAAAACTCTGTATTTAAAGTGCGTTTTTCAATTAGAACTTTTTTGCTTGAAGAAGATCTATTTGTCCAAGAAAGTTGCATTACAGTATCATCTATAAATTCAGTTTTCAAAAGTGTAGGTGACGAGTCTGAAGTAAAAATTAAAATATCTTTCAACTCATTCCAGGTGGAATCATCTCGCTGCATAACCTCAAACCAACCTCCATCATCCCAAACAGTAAAAGCAAAGTTATGTGCTAAAGCTTGTTCAGTATAAGTAGCATAATAATACATTCTCGAATTGTAGTGGCAGTCACGATGTGCACCAAATTCACCAATTAGTACAGGAATATTATTTTCTTCTGACCAAGTTTGAACCA
>JAOZNO010000040.1 GCA_029933755.1 Bacteroidales bacterium
ACTACAAAAATAAAACACTGCAAAATATGCCATAATATATCTGATACTGAAATCTGTTCAATTTGTAATAATAATTCAAGAGAAAGCTCAATACTATGCGTGGTTGAAAACATCAAAGACATTGTTGCCATTGAAAATACGCAGCAGTTTAATGGAAAATACCACATACTTGGGGGCATACTTTCTCCCATGGAAGGAATTGGTCCCTCAGATTTAAACATTGAAAGTTTAGAAAGTAGAATTTCTAATGAAAATATTAAAGAGATTATTCTAGCCTTAAGCCCAACTATGGAAGGAGACACTACAAACTTCTTTCTATACAAAAGGCTAAACAAATTTGATATTAAGCTTAGCATAATAGCCCGGGGCATTGCCTTTGGTGATGAACTTGAATATACTGATGAAATAACCCTGGGACGATCAATAATTAATAGGAAACCATTTGATGGAAAATCCTTTTAAGCATTATTACAAATAAGATATTCATTTTAAAGACAATAGCATTCTTCAATATGTTATAAAAACTTGAATGTTATAAAACATGATTAACTTTTTTTTGCTATATTTGTAAGCAAGAAGATTTTTCACCCCAATTTATAATGTTTAATAATGAAGGATAGCCAACCTACAAAGCAGTTAAATGAAGAAGTTGACGAATTGTTAAAAGAACCCACAGAAGAAATAAAAGAATATCAACATATTTATTATGAAGATTTTGACCAAGGGTTTACACAAGGTTTATTTGAAATATTGAAACCTATAAGCGACAGTTGGTTTCGGTCTGAATTTATTGGGTTTGAAAACTATCCGAAAAGAAATAACCCCGAACGCCCACTTATATTTGTTTGCAATCACTCAGGTATGGCTTTTCCCTGGGATGCTATTTTGCTGGGTTATGAAATTAATAAACACTTTAATTTTAACCATAATGCCGTCAGAGCCCTTGCATCACCAATGTTATCTGCATCAGCATTAATGAATCCTTTTACATTAGATAAAATGTGGAAAAGAGCTGGAGGAATTGATGCTACTTTTAAGAATTTTGAAGCTATGATGTATTATAAGGATCATAATCTGCTTATGTATCCTGAAGGTGTTCCGGGAATTGGAAAGGGATTTGACAAAAAATATCAATTGCAGGAATTAAAAACCTCATTTGTACGAATGAGTGTAAAGTATAAAACTGACATTGTAGGTATATCAACCATAAACGGTGAATACATTAATCCATATGCTTATAGCTCAAAATTTATTAATCGTTTGGTGAACAAAATAGGTATTCCTTTTTTACCACTTGGAATAATAACGCCTTTTATTCTATTACAGCCGTGGATTTTTTATTTTGGTTTTCCTGCAAAACTAAGCTTTGTACTTGGCAAGCAATACAAACCATATGAAATGGTTGACAAACCCTATGATGAAATAAGTCAGGATGAATTTAAAGCTCTTGCTGCCAAGATACGTGGATATTTACAGGACGATTTATATAAAGCAGTAGAAGTTTATGGCAAACATCCGTTTAACTGGAAAGATCTTTTCAAAAATATGTATAAAAATTTTCGAAAAATACATCGTTTTTTACCAACAAGCTGGTCTGTACTATTTATTGATTTTCATAATGAATATATTGAAAAAGAAAACAAAACCTATAAGCAAAAAACTGGTTTCTTTACAATTTTCTGGCTAATGATTAAAAATCCAATTACATTTGCCTATTTCATACCTATACTTGGCTGGATACCTATTGCAATTAAAGGTTATAAGCAAAATACAATTAAATAAGATAGCAGTTAATTTTAATTTTAATTTACGTTTACATCTAATATTTTATATTTTTATAGCTGATAAATATAAATTAGTTCAAGATAAAATCTTAAATAAATGCCATCTAAAAAGCATGAAGCTATAAAAAAGATGCTAAATATTGCTGCCAACTCGTTAAAGGACAGTGATAATTTACCTCATTTACACCACATGAGGCATCTTGTTGAATTAGGAACTTTTTTTTATTTATTGCCCTGGGGCGTGCATATAAAAAAGGTTATGGTAGATGATAAAATATATGGTGAAGTAATCATTCCAACGACTTCTGACAGAAAAAAAGTGATGCTCTATTTTCATGGAGGTGGATATACAATTGGATCTTCACACTCACACCGTTCTCTGGTTGGTAAAATTGCAAAAAAAGCCGGAATTATTGCTCTTTTAATTGAATACCGGAAGGCACCGGAACATCCTTTTCCTGCAGCTTTAGACGATGCACTTGCTAGTTATAAACGTTTATTATATAAACGGGGGAAACTGCCTGAAAACATTGTTTTCGCAGGTGATTCTGCAGGTGGTGGCTTGGTATTTGCTTTACTTTTAAAAATTAAAGAAGAAGGTCTTCCAATGCCAGCTGGAGCAATTGGATTGTCACCCTGGGTAGATTTAACAAATTCAGGAGAATCAATTTTAAAAAATCAATACGAAGATCCGTTGGTTGATATCAGAAAAATGGAAAAATGGGCAAAAATGTATGCTGGTGCTACAGATCAGAAAAATCCTTTTGTTTCGCCATTGTACGGAGATTTATCTGGCTTACCACCTATTTTAATACAGGCTAGTGATTCTGAAATGCTATATAGCGATGCAGTTCGTATTGTAAAAAAAATAGAAGAGGCTAATGTTGATGTTACATTTCAGACTTGGGAGGGATTAATTCACTGGTGGCAGATATTTCAAAGAGTTGTGCCAGAAGCAAGTGAGGCATTAGATAAAATAAGTGACTTTATTCAACTAACACTTGACTCAAAGCCTGGTAAATTAGATTAAGCTTATACTTTTTTACCGGAAATGCTCAAAAACACAAGCTTTTAATTGACTAGCTTTTATAAAAATGCTATGTTTGCATAATAAATTCTTAATATTCACAAAAAAAGTAAAATTATGGAAAACCTTGAAGGATTATTTAAAAAGTTTGTATATACTGGGGTTGGTTTAGTCGCTTTAACAAAAGACAGATTACAAAAAACAATTGATGAAATGGTTAAGGAAGACAAGATTTCTGAAAATGAAGGTAAAAAAATGGTTACAGATTTTTTTAAGAACACTGAATCAAAGAAAAATGAATTAGAAGATCAGTTAAAGAAAGTTGTTGATAAAGCTGTCTCAAAGTTCAAATATGCGAGTTCCTCAAGTCTTGAAGAGCTAGCGAATAGGATAAAAGTTCTTGAACAACTTCTTAAAAAATAAAAAAGTAAATTGTATTAATCATTAAAATCAGGTACTATGGAAGACTTATTTAAAAAATTCATTTACACTGGCGTTGGATGGATATCAGTAACAACAGACAGGTTTAAAAATACGATTGATGGCTTTATTAGTGACGGGAAAATTTCAGAAGGTGAAGGGAAAAAAATTGTTGATGACTTTCTAAAAAATACGGAAACAAAAAAAGATGAGATTGAAACCCAGTTTGGAAGTGTTGTAGATAAAATTATAAAATCATTTAGTTTTGCCACCACGAACGAAGTTGAGGATTTAGAAAAGAAAATTGCTGAACTTGAAGCTTTAGTAGCTAAAAAAGAAACTGAACAAAAAACAGTTAAAGCTACAACAAAACCAAGAACAGCAGCAAAGCCAAAAACAACAAAAAAAACAACAAAAAAATAAACTATAAAAAATATAGTTTTATTTATACAAATAATTATTTTAAGATTGGCAGCAGATATCAGTTATTGAAAGAACAAGCTTTCAATAACTGATATTTTGTTGCTTTTCTTTAAGCTTATGCTTATGGCTATTTAAGCATAAAAAACCCATAGATTGCATCAATTATGTTGCAAATAAATCAAACAGTAAAAAATATTACACGCCTAAGTCAGGTGATTAACGTCCTGCTGAAATATAGCTTTGAAGATGTTATATCTAATACTGGCTTAAAAAGATTTGTACCAGCAAAAAAACAAATTTCGTGGAAAAGGCAGGATAAATCTGTTTTTGAATATACCCGCTGGGAAAGGATTCGTATGGTAATTGAAGAGCTTGGACCATCTTTTATCAAACTGGCTCAGTTATTAAGCAATCGCCCGGACATTCTCCCAGAACAACTAATTTATGAATTTACAAAATTACAAAATCAGGTTCCACCTTTTAATTTTGAACTTGCTAAAGATATTGTTGAAAAAGAAACAGGGAAAACAATTAATGAAGTTTTTACCTACTTTGACACTAAAACAATAGGTTCTGCATCTATTGGTCAAGCATATCGTGCCAGGTTAAAAAATGGAACTGATGTTGTTGTAAAAGTTCAAAGACCAGACGCATACAACAAAGTAACTACGGATATAGCTCTACTTAAAGATTTTGTAAAACTTACTGAGAGCTACTTCAAGAGTATAGGAATTCTTAATCCAAAAGAAGTAGTTGAAGTTTTTGAAAAGACCATGTTAAACGAGCTGGATTATGAAATTGAAGCACGAAATATTGAACATTTTAGACATATATTTAAGTCTGAAAAGAGAATTCATATCCCTAAATCATTTAGAAAATACTCAAGCACTAAAATTCTGGTAACTGAATTTGCCAGTGGATGTAAAATAACAGATATTGACCAAATAAGAGCATGGGGAATAGATCCTGAAAAATTGATTAAAATAGGTCTGGAATTATATTTTCAACAAATATTTGAATATGGTTTTTTCCACGCAGATCCTCATCCGGGAAATTTATTAGCACGTCCGGATGGAAAAATAACCCTAATTGATTTTGGTATGGTTGGCAAACTAACCAGTAGAGAAAAATATGATTTCTCTTCATTTTTTATTGCTATGGCTAATCAGCAGCCTAAAATAATGGCAAACCATATGCAACGTCTTGCTTCAAATACTGAAATTCAAAATGTAAGTCTTCTGGAAAAAGATCTTGAAATACTTGTTGATGAGTTTGTTACATACGATTTTGAGCATCGAAACCTGGATGAGTTAACCAGTAGGTTACGAAAAATTGTTTTTGATTATAAAATGTCAATCCCAGGCACTATTTTTCTACTTTTAAGAACTCTTGCAATATTAGAAGGAATAGGCAGAATTATAGATCCCGAAATGAAAATTGTAGAAGTTGTAAAACCTTATGGCTTCAAATTATTCAAAGAACAGTATTCACCAAAAAATCTAAATTACGAATTTCAATATACTCTCTCAAACCTATTTTCGCTTCTTTATAGTTCACCACTCGATTTGAAATTCATCTTAAAGAAAATAAAAAACGGTAAAATATATTCCCATATTGAACTACACGGACTTGATAATTTCTTGCGTAAAATTGATGTAAATACAAACAAAATTGTTCTAAGCTTCCTTTTTGCTGTTTCGCTTATAAGTGGTGCTTTAATGATCGATGTTCCACCTTCCAGAATGGCTTCATTCTTTGGTATTCCATGGATTAGCTTGATAAGTTTTATCATGGCTTTGTCATTTGGGTTCATATTGGTAATTTACCTGATTAGAAATCGTAATTCACGAAACAACAATTAAAATCCCACTTTTTTCTTTTCACATAAGATAATAGTATTAACTGAATAATTCCCCGCTAAGGCGGGGCAGGCTATGCGTTTTTTTTTGTTGGAATTGAGGCGTCGAACCTTGAAGCTGTATGTTTATACTGCAAGAGGTTTGCAACGAAAAGTCCGGCAAAGAAAAAACGCACCTTTGGTAAATTTATTATTTTTAAACATTTTACTATTTTGATTTAAATTACAGATTGTCAGACAATTAATAAAACACCTAATAAATTTATGAATTAATCAGGTTAATAAGTTATCTATATATTTTAGTAAATGTATTTTTGTACAATCCATTTTTTTACTATATTTGATAAATAATCAAAAACCTAATACTAATTTATATTATGGAAGTAAAAAGAAATTTTGACATCGTTGATCAGCTCGTCGAAAAACACAATAAAGACATTGCATTATCAATAAAGAGAAATGGGAAATGGGAAAATTTCAACACGAATCAATATAAAGAAAATGTTGACAATTTTAGTTATGGATTGCTTGCACTTGGCTTTAAAAAAGGTGATAAAATAGCAACTGTTTCAAATAATAGACCTGAATGGAACTTTGTTGATATGGGTTTAGGGCAAGTTGGTGCAGTTCATGTTCCAATTTATCCAAATATTGGAGCTGATGAATATCGCCATATCTTAAAGCACTCAGATGCCCGCATTATGATTGTTTCATCAGACGAAGCATATAATAAATTAAAACCACTTGTTGCTGAAACACCCTCAATTGAAAAGCTGTACACTTTTGATAAAGTAGAAGGTGCAGCAAATTGGATGGAAATTATGGAACTGGGGATAGCAAATAAAGAAAAGTTTGAAACAGAATTACCAAAAATAAAAGATTCCATTGATTCAAATGACTTATTTTCAATAATATACACATCAGGCACAACAGGCTTACCAAAAGGTGTTATGTTAAGTCATAACAACTTCATAAGCAATGTTATGGGAACAAGGAATATTTTACCCTTGAAATCGGATGAAAAAGTACTCAGTTTTCTTCCTCTATGCCATGTTCTTGAACGAATGGTAAACTATTTATTTCAATATAATGGTTGCCCAATATATTATGCCGAAAGCATTGAAACAGTTGGTGAGAACATGAAAGAAGTTAAACCACATGGTATGACAGCAGTGCCAAGGGTTATTGAAAAATTATTTGATAAAATAATTCTAAAAGGAAAAGAATTAACAGGTATTAAAAAATCTCTATTCTTCTGGGCCGTGGATTTAGGATTAAAATATGAAACCAATAAAGCAAATGGATGGTTTTATGAAAAACAACTTGCACTGGCTAACAAATTAATATTTATTAAATGGCGTGAAGCACTTGGTGGAAATATTAAAGTACTTATTTCAGGTGGTGCTGCTCTTCAGCCAAGGTTGGCAAGAGTTTTTCATGCAGCAGGAATTCCTGTTCAAGAAGGGTACGGATTAACTGAAACCTCACCGGTTATTTCTGTTAATGAGGTTGAATACCCTGGTCTTCAATTTGGAACTGTAGGTCCAATTCTTAAAAATGTAGAAGCGAAAATCGCTGGAGATGGTGAAATATTAATGAAAGGACCAAACCTAATGTTAGGTTATTACAAAGATGAAGCAAAAACAAAAGAGGTTATTGATGAAGATGGATGGTTCCATACAGGTGATATTGGTGTAATACATGAGCGCAATATTTTACAAATAACCGATCGAAAAAAAGAAATATTTAAACTTTCTACAGGTAAGTATGTTGCACCTCAGGTAGTTGAAAATAAGTTTAAAGAATCAAACTTTATTGAGCAAATTATGGTAGTTGGTGCAAGCGAAAAGTTTGCCGCAGCAATAATTTGTCCTAACTTTGAATTCTTACATGATTGGTGCTCCATTCACAATATTAAATACCGTGATAATTTAGATTTGGTACAAATTCCAAAAGTTCTTGAGAGATTCCAAAAAGAAGTTGATGAACTTAACAAGAACTTATCCAGACATGAACAAATGAAAAAGTTTGAGATTACTTGTCAGGAATGGTTACCGGACACAGGTGAATTATCACCTACATTAAAGGTAAAGAGACGTTTCCTTAAGGAAAAGTACAAAATTAAAATTGATAGAATGTACGGTTATACAGAAGAATCGGGTCATGTTGGAACTCCGTCAAATTAGAGTGTCCACATAATGTTTTAATTCAAAAAATATTTGTATTTAGAACATATTCTATAAAATGAACAAATTGGCAGTAATCAGTTCACAGTAAGCATAAGCGCTACAAAGCCTGCTTACTGAGGACTAATTACTGTTTTCTTTTAAACAGTGGCATAAACACATATAAAAAACACTTATTTCAGCAACTAAAACAACCTTATTAGCAATATTCCTTATTGTTTATTTAAACAGTAATGCTCAATTCTCTTTTGAAAAAAATACTGGTTTAAGTTTTGGAATAACATTTTCTACAGGAACACATATAAACCGGGTTGGCCTATTTGCCAAAGCCTATATTTATAAAAACTTTGCTCAACTAAATATTGGTTCAACTTACTATTATAATTTTTCAGGTTTTGAAAAAAGAAAAAAATATTCTGAATTTCAGCACTATATGGGCATATTATTTTCTCATGGTGAACTTGACTCTACAAAAAACCTATTTATATCTTCAGTATCAAACCAAACAGGTAAAAAGTATAATATTGCATATTCATATAATATATACCGAAATAAAATTGGAACTTCGCAACAAACCGGTATTCTGGGTTTTGGGTTTGGAAAATGGCAATTAATCTCTGAAAATGACATTTTTGCTGAACAGGCAACAGACAAGTTTCGAACTGCGGGTTTAAAGCTAAAATATAATTACAAAGAGTTTTCATTTGCAATAAATATTACTTTATGGACAGGGAATTCAAAAAATGCTCCAACACTTTCAGATTCAACTTTTAAGGCCAGACATGGATATAAAGACATGAGCAATGCACCTTACGGTAAAGTATCAGCAGGAATCCTATCTTTTGAAGCCCAATATGCACCTCCATATTACCAGAGTTTGAAACTTTCCAGTGGTATCGATTCTGAAAAAGTGAGAAACACCATACAAAACAAACTCATTCATGACATGTATTTTATTCCTGAAAAAATAAACAAAGCAAAAAACCCACACATGCCAATGATTTCAGAGGATGGTGATTTATATTTATATAAAAAGAATCAAAAAATTAGAAAACCAAAGTATTATTTTAAGTTTGCAGCAAATGATGCTATATTTTATTAACTGCACAGTTTTGACCAATAAACCCTATTTGTTTACAAAAAGTCAATTCTTCAACCATTTTTTTCATATCTTTGTCATTTTGTTAAACAAATCATTCAATTTGTAAAATGAGTATTACATTATTTATAATAATATTAACAAGTTTAGTTTCAATAGCAGGTTTCCGTAACAGAGCGTTTTTCGATAAGTTGAAATTAAATCCTTATTTAATTATCCATAAAAAGGAATATCAAAGGATATTTACACATGCTTTTTTACATGCAGACTGGACACACCTGGGTTTTAACATGTTTACCTTGTACTTTTTTGGCAATAATGCCGAAATATTCTTTGAACATTTTTTTGAGCATGGCAAACTTATGTTTATTCTACTTTATATAGTTGGTATAGCTATTTCTGCTATTCCTTCAATACTAAAACATAAAAATGATCATTGGTATAATTCAATTGGTGCATCCGGAGCAGTGGCAGCAGTGCTATTTGCAAGTATTTTCTTTGATCCAAGAATGGGAATTTACCTTTTCCTAATACCAATTCCTATTCCGGGATTTGTGTTTGGGATTGTTTATTTAGCTTATTCTCAGTACATGGGTAAAAAAAATACAGATAATATAAATCACGAAGCTCATATAACAGGTGCAATTTTTGGCTTTTTGTTTCCTCTAGTTCTAAATCCCGGTTTATTTACGGTATTTTGGAATGGTTTAATGGGAGGATAAGAATTTGATGATTGAATATTCAATCTAAAATTGCAAAAATGAATAAAGTAGTTTTTTTAGACAGAGATGGTGTAATTAACTCAAATGAAAATTATTACTATATTTATCAGTCAAGTGATTTCATACTGAATAAAGGAGTTATTAAAACATTAAGCTTGCTTATAAAAAAAGGCTATTTGTTAATTATAATATCAAATCAAGGTGGTGTATCAAAAAATAAATATACGAAGGCTGATGTAGAAAAACTTAACAACTACATTATTTCACTTTTTGCTCAATCAAATATAGAAATTTTAGAAAGTTATTATTGCCCACATCACTCTGATATTGAAATGTGTATCTGTAGAAAACCAGATTCACAACTGCTTGAAAAGGCAATTGCAAGGTTTAAAGTCAGTACCAAAGATTCATATATGATTGGTGACTCGGACAGGGATATTCAGGCAGCAGAAAAAATTGGTATAAAAGGAATTAAAGTAAAAGCCAACAAAAATTTATTTGAAGAATTAAGTAAAAGTGATTATTCTTTTTTAGTAGATGAAAATTAGAGTCTGTAATGTCAGAGTTTCATTTAGAAAGTCCGAATTCAATGCCTGTTCCGCTACTGCGGAAGCTTGTGAAGTTATGAAAATCAAGGAGTTTACTATTGTAAATGTATTGTGCTGAGTAAGTCGAAGTAACTGTTTTCATAACAAGCATAACGACAAAATTGGACTTTATGTACAAATACTAATTAGAGTCGATCTCTAAAGTCTGTGTTTGGTTTAGAAAGTTCGATATTAAGGCTTGTGAAGTCCGAAAAATGTGAGTTTACTATCGTAAATGCAATGTGCTGAGCGATGTCGAAGTAACCATTTTGAGGGCAAACATAACGAAGATAGCGGACTTTATGAACAAACACTAATTAATGTGTAAAAGTTATGATAGTAAAAGAATCGAAATATATAAGCTATAACGGGACTATTATCCTTAGTGATGAATTCAAACCAGAATTCAACAATAGAGCATTTCAATATGGTGATGGTTTATTTGAAACAATGCACACCCTCGGAACTGAAGTTCAATTCTTCTACGAACATATGGAACGCCTGATACGAAGTATGAAAGTGCTAAAAATGGAAGTACCTGTCCGTTTCAGTATCGATACTTTAGGTTTACAAAAAGAAATTACAAGACTACTTACCAAAAATCGAATTTATAATGGCGGGCGTGTACGCCTAACGGTATTCAGGCAAAGCGGAGGATTTTATAGCCCGGAGAATAATGAGGTTAATTATTTAATTCAAACAGAGCACTTAAAAACCAAACAATACGAATTAAACACACAGGGTTATAATATTGATATTTTTGAAGATATACAAAAGCCTATTAACGTTCTATCAGGCTTAAAAGTTACCAGCTCGATATTTTATGTAATGGCAGGTATTTTTAAATCAGAAAATAAACTTGACGAATGTTTAATTATTAATGAAAGAGGGAATATTGTAGAAGGAGTTAGTGCCAATGTTTTTATCGTAAAAGAGAATAACATTTTTACTCCCTCATTAAAAAGTGGCTGTCTTGATGGTATTATGCGAAAAAAGGTAATTGATATTGCAAAAAGTGAAGGTTTAACGGTTTATGATGAAATTCCGATACAATTAACAGATATAATGGCTGCCGATGAACTATTTTTCACAAATGCAATTACCGGTATAAAATGGGTTTTAGGATTTAAACAAAGAAGATATTTTAATAAAATTGCCAAACAATTAAGCGATAAACTTAATGAAACGGTTTTTGCAGAGAGTAAGGTAAGAACGGAAGTTGGGGAGTATTAGGAATTAAATCATTTTCAAAGTTTCAAAGACACTTTTTAAGATAATGTCCCAGTTTGTACAATGACAAGCCATACTCTTTCCGATTTCTCTTCGACATGTGTATGGCTTATGCGTAGGCTATTTTGCACTCTTCTTTTTTATACTTTCTTCAATTTGTTTTAATTCTTTTAGATCATCGTTATCTGCTTTTAAAGCATTATACTCTTTACGTTTTTTATCGAAATCAGTATAAATTTCTTTGACTTTGTTTTCCATTTCCAATTTACTGATAGAACCTGTGTGATTTAAGATTTTCTTATCGTGAAAATCTAATATTTTATCAATGTTTTCTCGCCAAAAATCCATTGTGATATCCATTCTATTTTTGGCTCTAAGCTCTGCACTTTCAAGGAAAATAACTACCAATCGATTAAGTGTATCAATCTCGTCTTCGCTTAAGTAATTTTTTGCAATAAAAATATCCTGTTTTCTTACAATTGTGCCTTTCCAGGATGTTAAATTCATATTCGATTTATCGGCACTGGCTCGTGAAACAATAATTTCGGCAGCAGTTTTGCCTGTAACAGCAAAATGTAATTTATTTTGAGCCTCGGCAAAAAACATTTGAGTTGCTTTGTCTGTTTGGTCGTAATCACTACTTAAAGTAAACAAATCTTTAATTTTCTGATAAAAACGCTTTTCAGAAGCCCGAATATCTCTTATCCTTTCTAAAAGCTCATCGAAATAATCTGGTCTGCCATCAGGATTTTTCAGACGTTCATCATCCATCACAAAACCCTTTATCATATACTCTTTTAGGTTTTTGTTTGCCCAAATTCTAAATTGTGTTCCTCGCTTACTTCTTAC
>JAOZNO010000655.1:0-2820 GCA_029933755.1 Bacteroidales bacterium
CAAATCTTGTACTTTGTCCTCCTGTTCGTAAAATAATTGGCACTTCTTTTATTTCACCAATAACCATCACTAAAGCAAAAATTCCATATTTCTCTGCACCTAGGTTATCAACAAATAAGGGAATTACTGTAAATAGTAACGCAATTACAATTAGTTGCTTAGCAATGCCATATAATGAACCTTTTATTAAGTTGTTTTTCATAAAAGCTATATAAATTCAATTAGCTTCTGGACATTATGCTTTACTTGATATTTTTCCAAAACTATTTTTCTGGCGAGTTTAGCCTTTTCTTTTCTTTCCTCATCATTTTTCAGGTAATAATCAACCAATTCTTTAAGCTCTTTAAGATTTTTATACGTTGGTACAATTTCATTTGGAAATAATTCATTATAAATTTCACGATGATCTGCAATTACAAATATTCCTGATGAAATGGCATCAAAAACTCTTGCTGGAATCATATTTACAGCCCACCCATTATTTTCAACAACATAAATTTTTGCAGCATTATGAGCAATGTTTAATTCTTCTTGATTCAATCTTCTAAAAATCACTTTTTCTTTAAGTTTTGGGAAATAATTAAAAAACAACTTCCATCTCCAATCTCCAAAAATTTTTATATTAAGATCTGTTAATTCATTGAAAATTCGTGCTCTGTGATATCCAAAAGCATTATAACCATATGCTGTACCCACAAAAAGTAAATCACAACCAAATTCAACTTTTTGTTCTTTAGTTAAAATAGCAGGATGAAATTTTTCAGAATTGGTGCCTGCCGGAGTGAAAATTATTTGAGGTTTTTCAAAAATATTTAATGTGTCGTAAACATGCTTATCTGCCGTTATAATAATATCTGAGTTTTCCAATAAAAATAAAATATGGGGTCTGCCATAAAGAAAAAAAGAAGGATTGTCTCCCAATAATACTATTATTTTCTTTAGCTTTTTTCGTAAATATTTTATTGTTTTTGGGAGTAAGCCTGCGTCATTATAGATCATAATTGAATCAAATTCTGACTTATCAATTAATTTAATGAGTTTAGAATTTATTCTTTTACTCCGAATAGAATGAAAATAATTACCACCCAAAGATTTTGGTAATTGACTTCCAATTATTCCAAATAATTTGTTTAATCCAATATTCCACTTTTTTTGGATAGCAACAAAAGAAACGTTATAACCAGTTTCTTGTAGTGCATCTGCCCAAAACCCTTCCCAACTTCCATGTTGTTGGTTTCCCAATACTAAGATCTTATTCATTACATTTTTCTAAATATTGTGTCTTATTTATACTCATGAGAATATAATCCCAATGTCTTCCATTTCTATAAAAAAAGTCAGGAAATTTTCCAGTTTCTTTAAATCCAATTTTTTCGTACAATTTTTTAGCATTAGGATTAAAGTCTGCAACTTTAAGATAGACCATATTCATATTATAATGATTGAATAAAAAATTCAATAACATTTTATAGCTCTTATATCCATATCCTTTACTTCTATACTCAGGAATAATATCTAAACCTACCTCACAATTGTTGTGTTGCAAATTAATGTTTTGTATACGCAGCCTGCCAATTATTTTATATTGATCTGCTTCCAGGCAAATAACAAACCTTTTGTCATTCTTTTTTCTGTGCAAGTTTTTCCACCAATTTTCTTGATCAGGTTCATCAATAAAATCGATATTTAATAAGTTCTCCCAAGTAGATTGCTCATTATGCAATTCCCTAAGAATTTCTAAATCATATTTTTCAATAACCCTAAAAGCGATATCTCCGTATGTATACATGATTTAATATTTTAGTTAAATACTTTCTTTACAGCATTAACGATATTATCAGTTTCTACCTCTGTAAGCGAAGGGTAAATTGGTAATCGAAGTAATCTGTTGAAAAATTCCATACTTCCCGAAAAATCTTTATCGGTACCAAGTTGTTGGTAGTATTTATTCCGGTGCAATGGGGTATAGTGTACATTAGCCATAACACCCTCAGCCCTTAATGCATCCATAACCCAATATTTATCTTTAGGTGGCACCAAAATTCCAAATAAATGCCAATTATGCTTTGAACCTTCTGTTATCCTCATAAAATCAAGTCCATTAATATCTTTTAACCCGGTTTTATATTTTTCTGCAATCTCCCTACGCCTTTGGTTCATTTTATCCAACTTACGTAGTTGGGCAATCCCCATTGCCCCGTTTATGTTAGATTGAACATAAGACATACCTATATCAACATATTCGTAATATCCTTTAGTTGCATTATCCGTAAGGAATGAGAATTTATCAGTTCCTTTTTCCCTTAGGATTTTTACACGTTCTGCTATCTCATCGTCATTAGTTACAAATGCCCCACCTTCACCAGTGGTTAAGTTTTTAGTTCCGTGGAAGCTAAATGTAGAAACATCGCCAAAATTCCCTGTTTTAATCCCATTATATTTTGAGCCAATTGATTGTGCGGTATCGTGTACAACATACAAACCATGCTTTTTCGCAATTTGCAATATTTCGTTCATTTCTGCAGGTATCCCACCATAATCTACCGGTGCTATGGCAACTGTTTTATTGGTTATATATGATTCTAATTTACTTACATCAAGGTTGCCGTTATCAGGATATACATCAGCTAAAACAATTTTCAAGTTGTTATATAAAGCCCCAAGTGCTGTTGAAGTGTAAGTGAAGTTTGGTATGATAACTTCAGAATTCGGTGGGAAGTTTTTAACCCTAAAAGCCAATTCTAATGCTGAAGTAGCAGAATTTACAAAAAGCGCATGTTTTACACCCAAGTAGGCGGCTAAGTTTTTCTCAAATTCACG
>JAOZNO010000655.1:2830-3195 GCA_029933755.1 Bacteroidales bacterium
AAAATCATCTTCATCAAGGTAAGGTTTGTGTATTAAAATGGGTTCTTTGCTAATAGGTTCTCCTCCATTAATTGCTAAAGTCTTATTGCTTTTATTCATTTTTATCGTTTAAATACCATTCATACATTTTTTGAATACCAATATTTAAATTAGTTTTATATTCCCATCCTTCTTTTTTTAGCTTGGAAACATCAAGTAGCTTCCTTGGTGTACCATCCGGTTTTGAAAGGTCGTGCTTAAGTTCACCTTTAAAGCCGGTAATGTTTTTAATTATTTGTGCTAACCCGTTAATTGTAATGTCTTCACCGGATCCTACATTGAAAAAGTAATTTATATTACTATTATCAGGATTATTTTTCTTAGGT
>JAOZNO010000656.1 GCA_029933755.1 Bacteroidales bacterium
TCGAAAGTTTTAAATTATTTTCAAAATCTACATAAACCATATCAAAGCGTTCTTTTGCGATATGCCTATAACGATCAGTATTTGGATTTGATAATTTTACAAATAGGGTGTCATTATTATTTTCAAGAGTATAGTTTTTTGATATGTCGGCATCTGATTTAAAATTATAAGCCGTTCTGAAACCTGCAACTGCTAATGTCATTAAACTTACCAGCCAAAGTGTAATCCCTATAATTCCAATTGCACGGTTTTGCACCTTAAAGCGGAATATCATTTTTAAACTAAAAAAGATAACCGCTAATGCCGGAATTATCACTAAAAGGTACATTGAAATCATACCTACTGTGGCAGTAAAGGGATCTGTAAATAGCATGATTAAATCTGAAAAAGCAAAGTTCATGTCGTTCCAGGTAAATGGTGATACAATTGTATCGTTAAAAAAGAATATTCCGGTTAGTGAGCCCAAAATACCAAGACTAACAAAAAACAACCAAATACCAAATATTACCAGTAACGCCTTAAATGCAATTACAGCAATTTTTCCAATAAAATGGACAATTGATGAAATATTATTGCTTAGGTTTGAGTAGCCTTTACTATTTTGCCATTTACTAAAACTTGTTTTAACATTAGTAAATTCATCTTTAATTGATTTTTCAATATTTTCTACATTAATTGCTTCACCACGCATTTCAAGTTTTTGACTTGTCGTAACTGCTTCGGGGATAATAATCCATAATAATATGTATACCAATAAGCTGGCACCATAAAATAAAGTGGCCAAAACAAAAATTACCCGAACAATTATTGGGTCAATACCAAAATAGGCAGCAATACCAGAAGAAAGTCCACTTACAACCCTGTTTTCAGAATCGCGATAGACTCTTCTGCTTGATTTTGCTGATGGAGAACTTTTGTATTGTGTTTCCTCTTCCGGTTCGTAGGTTTCTTCAAAATCTTCCGGTTTCCCCATTATACTGATAATGTAGTCAATATCCCCCAGATTGATTACTTCTTTTCGGTCGCCAACTTTTTCCTGGAAAAGTTCAGCAATTCGCGCCTCAACATCAGCAATAACTTCGTTACCTTCTTCAGTATTTAAAAACTTATTAGTAATTGAGTTTAGGTATTGCTGTAGTTTGCTGTAAGCATCTTCATCAAGGTTAAAGATTAGCCCGCTTATATTTATTCTTATTGTTTTTTTCATGTGTTTATTTTTAAACTTTTTTAATTGTCACATGGAACCGCAAGTTTAAAATAATCATTGTTATCCATTTAATAATTATTTTTAACATGCTTGTTTCATTTTTTATCTGAATTTTTTATTGAATGATTTTTAAAACGGAATTACTAATTAGGCTTCACTAGTAAGGTTTTCATTTAGTTCAACATCTTCATTTACCGGAAAGTTTTTAACCATTTCAACTGCTTCTACAAGGTCAGTCCACGATCCATCCATTTCTGATAAAAAACTTTCACCATTTGGTGTAAGTTTGTAGTATTTTCGTGGTGGACCCTGTGTTGATTCCTCCCATCGGTAACTTAGCAAGCCAGCATTCTTCTGCCTGGTAAGTAATGGGTAAAGTGTACCTTCAACTACAATTAATTTTGCTTCCTTTAACTTGTTGATAATATCAGAAGCGTAAGAGTCTTTTCTCGATAATATCGATAATATGCAATATTCGAGAACCCCTTTTCTCATTTGAGCCTTTGCATTTTCTATTTTCATTATATTATATTTTAATTTCTTGAATTTTTATTTTTTTTATACTGTTTGAACTTGAAAAATATCAGACAGAAGTTTTCGCTTCTGACTTCATCTTTCAAACTTTTTTTCGTGCATTATGAATATTGCTGACATTAGCCTGATAACCTTTCATGTCAAGTTTTTGAGCAAATGTATTTGCTTCAGGTAAAACAATCCACAAAATAATATAAACCAAAACCCCAATTCCGGTAAATATTACTGCTAAAACAAATAGAACTCTAAAAAGCACCGGGTCAAAATTAAAGAAAGCGCCCAATCCACTACTAACACCACCCAAAACTTTATCATCAGGATCACGATATAATTTTTTAGGATTATTATGGTACTGATAGCTTTGTTTCCTTGGCTCCGGTTGAACTTCGTCCATGAAATCTTCCGGCATACCCATTATTTCAATAATTTGATTTACGTCATCAATGTTAATTACCTCTTTTGATTTATTAATTTTTGTTCCGAAAAGTTCGGATATTCTACCTTCAATATCAGCAACTACCTCTTTGCCTTCTTCTTTTATTGCAAAGAATCGTTCAATAGAATTGAGGTAATGCTGCAATTTTATCAATGCATCCTGGTCAATTGTGAAAATTAGACCTGCAAGATTGATGTTTTCTGTTATTTTCATACCTTGTAAAATTTAATTAATATTGATTTACCCATGTTGCGATCCGCTGGATAGCGGTAAAGCAATCCCCCTAATTTTTACTCATTTGTTATACTATTTTAATCGCCTGTTTTTTATAATCGTTTCAAGTTAATTTATAGCTATACTTTTCAAAAAGGAATTCCCATTCCTTGTTAAATGATAATATTTTATCTGTTTTCCAGTTTCATTTGTCCAATTATAGCATAAATACTTGTTAAGCAATAAATATGATAATACCGGGAAAAAATCTTTTCCCGGGTAACTGATATGTCTGGTTTTCAGTTTTTGTTTAATTTCATTTGCACAAGCATATTTTTCATTTAATATTTTAAGCAAATTAAAAGCTAGATGTGTGCTTTTTGGTTTTTTTATAGTTTTAAACATGATATACTACTTTAGTATGCACTATAATATTTTATACAAAGATATGAAAAAATATTAGTACTATGCAACACATAGTACTAATATTTTTTATATTTTTAATGTACTTGCTTTTAAGTGTCAGTTTGTGAGCGTGTTACTATAGTGAAAAAAATATTATATTTAAAAAGAGTATTATGAGTTATTGATAAATTGACTAAAAAGTTACAAAAGGAGCATTAATTTTATCTAAAAACATACATTTAGACTAATAAGAGTGTCTAAAATGTCTCGTTTTTAAGTCTTTTTAGTTTGTGGAATTTATTTTAAGATTTTTAGAAATTGGTATAGACAGTCTATAGTTCGCCGTAATTCAGTACTTACTGAGATCTGAATGCTATTTTCGAACGAAAATAGTAAAG
>JAOZNO010000041.1 GCA_029933755.1 Bacteroidales bacterium
ACCGATAATATTTTAAAAACGATTGCCCTGACAGGAATTGGATTAAGGAAATTGAGCATGAAAATATTTGTACATTTATACCAAGTATTCACACTCCTACTCGTCAACATTAACTTCGCCGAAAATATGTTGCATAATTTCGGTTTGGTCAACCAGTAGGTTATAATAATCGAATCTTTTCGCTAATAGTAAAGTAGTTTTGGTAGTACTTTTTAACTTTTTAACATTAGCATTTAAATTAACTCCCAGTGTAATAATATCACTTTTCCCAAACAGAACAGGTTCTTTATTGGCAACATTAGCCTGAAGCCCTCCTCTTATTAAAATTACAACATTATCAGTATTATCTTCATTTATAAGACTAACTTCTTCACCCGTTTGAAGAATTTTAACCCGGATAAATATGGCCAGTTTTGCAAGATAATTTTCAGGCACACTAAAAAACATTGGATGCTTCTTCAAGAATTTTATGCGATCTGCCATAACAAAACCTTCGTTCGAAAGATGTTCAAGAAGTTCTTTTTTATCATCTGACATTTTCTCTAAATAATCAGCACACTTACTAGGATTTTCTTCATAAATAATTTTTGCAGCTGTTGAATATACAAGCTCTTCCGGATGAAATAAGCATACAAATATCTCATCAGGCATTTCACTTCTTCTTATTTTGAACAATACTTTATTTACAGTATCAGTTGTCCAGATTTTCACATCTTCATAGGATCTTGTACTGTCTGTTTTTTCTAATCCTGAACTCTTTTTAGTATGAAGTCTACCCAATAAATCAATAGCCTTAGTAATTGTCCATGGGCCAACCATATCATAATCTTTCAGGATAATATTTTTCAATCTGTCCCGAAACTTTAACCGCTCCTGCGGAAAAATAGAGTTTAATTTCTTTATCTTTTGCGTCGAAGGAATATCATCAAATATAGGTATTAGCAACTGCTTTAAATCCTGACTAATAAAGTTATCGATAATCTCGATAGCAAAAATCGTATTTTTACCAATAATATTTTTCTTTATCAGGTTAACTATTCTTGGCTCATATAAAAAGCTCAACAGTCTGAACAAGTTCTCTAAATTAAACTCACGTTCTAAATCAAGTGCCTGAATAATTTTTAAAGTATTACGTTCAGTTTCAATATCCAGGATACACGCATATAACCAAAGGGTATTACCAATAACTCCTTCAAGTTTTTCTTTAATAACAGACTGTTCTTCTTCATTTGCCTGATATTTACAGAAATATAAAGCTGAAATAATTTCAGTTTGAACATTTCTATCGTGATAATTCAAATATTTTACTAATATGGTTTTTGCTTTAGATGATCCATTCTTTGCTAGAATTTCAATAACTCTAAATAGTACTTTGGAATCATCTTCTTTTCGAAAGAACTCTTCCAAATCGTCAAGAACTTTATCACCTACTTCAAGCAAAGCTTCGCCACATATATGATAATATTCATCAGACTTTATTAATTCAACAAGCTTTTTAATAAGCTTTGGCGATTTACTTTTACTTGCCAAATTAATAGCAGCAGTTTTAATAATTTTATCATCATCCTTAAGCAAACGATTTATTAGTTTATCGTCATAATCGATTAAACCTTTAACCAGAAGCTTTTCAATTAATAATTTGTCTCCAAACGTCCATGAATCTATCAAATCATTCACTTCTGTCTGATTAATTTCCTTAAGATTTGTATAATCAAGAATATTTTTTGCTTTTAATGCTAAATCTCTTATTTCCTCAGATTTATCAGTAATATATATTTTTTTTACCGTGTGTAAAATTCGGGTTCGCCACGATGGGTCAATTTTACTTAAAATTGCATTTTTAATGGTAGAATTACGCAAATTCATTAAACTTGCTGCATAAGGTTCCATTACCCGCGGGTTTGTTTCAGAAAGCAAAATAACACTTGTCTGAACAACTTTTTCATTGAATTTTTTAAATTTTTTGGTCAAAAATTCACTTCCGTAAAAATGACGAGCTGATTCTCTTTTCTTTTTCCTGCTAAGATCTATTAGAATTTGCCTAAGCTTACCTTTATATGCTAGATATAGCTGCCTTGCCACTAATACCCAAACGATAAGTAATGGCAGGATAATAATTGGGTAGTACTCCAAACGATATCCATCAGGTGTTTTAAGAATAAAGTTTGTAAGAAATAATATTAATCCGGCAACCGCAATAGAAACCTGCATAACAACACCAACTTTTGTCTGAACAGCCATTTTTTGTCCACTAGGCAATGGTTGATATAAAATATTAAACGCAGGGTCGTCTAAACCACGCCTTAAAATTCGCTCCATTGATTTGTTAAGTGTCATTAAAGCCAAAAATGCAATTGTAGCAACTCCATAAGTTAAGCCTACTACTAAAGATATTGCAACGATTAATGTAATTACTACAGGCAATATAGTTAAACCCAGTTTAACACCATGTTTACTTAATATTCTACTTGAAAAATATGAAATAACCAGCTCCCCTATTTTTAAACCACCATATGCCAGTGCCAGGTAATTAGATATCTCAGCCTCAGTATTAAACCGGGCTTTTATACTTGAGAGGAAACCAAAATCAACAACATAAATAGCTACCATTGAGAATATGGCAGATAAAAATATAAGTCTAAAATATTTATCCTTAATTAAGACTAAAAAATTTGTATCACTTTGACTAACTTGCTTAACAACTTCCTTTTGTGCCGATGAATCAATTGTTTTATATAGAGCAAGAAGAATAAAAACTGCTGCAACAAGCCCTAAATCCCCAATATACAATAAATCATAAGAATGACTTAGATATGGCAACAATACAGGAATAGCCAGATAACCTAAAATTGAAGCAATTACTCCACCCATATTCATTAAGCCATACATCCTTTTTACCTGTGATAGGTTTAGGAATTGTAATGCAAGACCACCTGAAACAATGCCCACCAGGGAAATAAATGGCCAGGCCCAAATAAATACGAAAAAACTTAAATATTCGGCGTCAAGGTAAATTAATGAAAATCTTGATATCAATGTTATGACAAACATGAAAACAACTGCCCCCAGAAATAAGATTTTATTATTTGCTTTTTTTTGTAATGAGGAGTAGATTATTGAAATAAGATAACCAGCAATACCAGCAATAACATAAGCAAGTGGTAACTGCTCACTTCCATAATTTTTTATAAAAACGGAGTTTGCAGGAACAAAATAGAAGGCTATAAAAAGACCAAGGAAGAATGAATGAAAAAACAATAACGTAAATTTCAAACCCTCTTCAGGCTTTAAATCAAACCATTTTATGAATATTTTGCTTATGCTCATATTTAAAAAGATTACAAAATTAAAAGAATAATCTGAATATTCTTACTAATCCTGCATGATAATATTTCCTTTATTTTATATATTAATATAGTCTTTTACAAATAAAACTTGTCTTCTTCTTTGTTTGTATACATTAACCATGAAAAATATTCCTACACTTATAAATAAGCTGACCAAACTAATAATTAGAATTAGGTCATTTCCATCAGGCAGTTCTATACCAAAGCCTGAACTTACAGATTCAGCAACACTAATAGCACCCAATATCATCGTTACCCACATTATTATACCCAGTAAAACATTCGAGAACCAGCCATTTGTTTTGTCTTTACCCATTAAAACTGGGTCGTTAATTACATAAATTAGAAAAACACTAATAAACGGTAATATTAATCCATTTAATGCCTGTTCTAAAATAATTCCCGGTATTGGCTCAACCTCGGCAAATCCAAAGCCTAAGCCCACGAATAAAACTCCTGTATACACCATTTTATAATATAAGCCTTGCGTTTTCCATTTACTATCAGATTTTTTCTCAAAAAAACTTTGTGCTGTAATAGAAGAAACAAGTGGAGCTGTTATAGCTGATGAAAAACCTGCTGTAAACATTCCAAATCCAAATACATAAACAGCATAGCGTCCAATTTTATTAGTAAGAGCATCTGCGAGAGCCTCATAAGTAAATTCTCCTTCAATTATTGTACCCACAGTCATAATGGCCATTGAAATAAGGCCACCTAAAATAATTGCAACAGACAAGCCAAAACGCATATCACTAATTTTCTGACTTTTATCAAGAACTCCTGAGCCTAAAAATAAATCATAAGGTACAACTGTTGTTCCAATAATTCCAAGAATTAATAAACCTGCACCTGCCCCCTTTGGAATAGTAGGAATAAAAACACCTTCAAGAATTGATGAAAAAGAAGGTTTTAATAAAATGGCCGTTGTAACAAAAGCAATGCCCATTAATAAAACAATTCCACCCATGAGTTTTGCAATAGTTTGTACTGATTTTAAACTCAGTGCAATAAATGCCAATATACCAATAATTGTAACCAGTATATACTGAGGTATATCAATAATTAGTGTTAAACCAGCCATCGAACCTAAAATATTGCCTGTTTCGTATGCTGCTGAACCAAGAACAATGGCACCAATAACCAATAAAAGAACCAGATTTTTTGTTGGTCTATTCTCAAATTGTTTGGCAATTGCTTTGGCCAGGTTCATTCCTGAATTAATAGTAACTCTTGCACTTGCCTCTTGAAGTAGAATACAAGCAAAAGTAGAAAATGCCAAAGCCCATAACAGGTCAAATTGAAAAAATGCACCTGCTTTTGTTGCTGTGGTTACGGTACCGGGTCCAATAAAGGCAGCGGAAATAATCGACCAGAACAATACACTTAGTATACGGGATTTAAGCGAAGCCATTTTTCAACTAATTGATGTTTCTCTTTTGTTTCTATATTTTTTTATTGCTAATAAAATTCCTGCACTTATTATAAATGTAACAACACTCACAGTAATAATTAATGTGTCTCCTTGTTTAACAGGACGTCCTATTGCAGAACCAAATGCTTTGATAATACTAATACTTCCCATTATCATGGTAACCCACATAACAACTGCCATTAAAATATTTGAAAACCAGCCATTTGTATTTTTTTCACCCATTAAAACCGGATCATTTATCACATAAATTAAAAAGATACTAATAAATGGTAAAATCAAACCATTTAATGCCTGAGCCAAGATAATTGCAGGTATTGGTTTTACTTCTGCTAGTCCAAAAACTAAGCCAACAATCAAAACACCCAAATAAACCATTTTAAAATACAAACCTTGTGTTTTCCATTTTTCCTTTGATTTTTCTGCAAAAAGACTTTGTGCAGTAATTGCAGATGCTAATGGCGCTGTAATAGCTGATGAAAAACCAGCAGCAAACATTCCAAAACCAAAAATATAAACGGCGTATGGACCAATTTTATGGGTTAATGCTTGTGCAAGTGTTTCATAAGTAAACTCACCAGTTATAATTGTACCAACCGTCATAATTGCCATAGAAATTACGCCACCCAGTATAACAGCCACCGATAAGCCAAAACGCATATCGCTAATTGTTTGTTTTTTATTTAAAACACCTGAGCCTAAAAATAAATCATACGGAACAACAGTAGTTCCAATAATGCCTAGAACCAACAAACCTGCCCCGTCAGTATTTGGGATAGTAGGAACGAAACTTCCTTTTAAGATTTCTGTGATTGGTGGATTAAGCTGAATAGCTGTGGTAAAAAATGCCAAACCCATAAAAAAAACAATACCACCCATTATTCTGGCAATAGTTTGTATTGATGTAAAACTTAGTGCAAGAAAAGCAAGTGTTCCGATAACTAAAACTAATATTTTTTGTGGAATATCAAACACAAGGGATAAACCAGCTATTGAACCTAAAATATTACCAGTTTCATAAGCTGCTGAGCCCAAAACAATTGCCCCAATAACCAAAAACAAAACCAAAGTTTTTGAAGCTTTACCCTCAAACTGTTTTGCTATAGCTTGCCCTAAGTTCATACCCGAATTTATTGTTATCCGGGCACTTGCCTCTTGCAGGAGTAGGCAGGCAAATGTTGAAAAAACTAATGCCCAAAGTAAGTCGAATTGAAAATATGCACCCGCTTTTGTTGCAGTTGTAACCGTACCCGGACCAATAAAGGCAGCAGACACTACAGACCAAAACAACACATTAAGTAATCGGGATTTAAAAGTGTTCATTTTCTAATAAACTAGTATTTTCAATTATTGTAAAACAAACTAATATTTTAGATAATCAGTTATATGATTTATAATTTCATCCTGATTAAGGTTATGATTTCTTTCTCCCACAAGATATTTTTCAATAGCTTCAATTGGCATTTTTCTATTTACCCAATCGCCACACATTATTTTAACCGGGTCATTTCTTCTTCTGTAGAATAAGGCTGTAGATTTTTTTTCTTCTGAGAAATCAATTTCATTACCCGCTGAATAAGGCCAAAAAGGAATTAAATCTAAATCATAACCTGCGGGAAATTCTCCCGAAGTACTTTCTAAATGATCAATCCTTAATAAACAATAAAAGTTTACTAAATACAACTCACCTATTGTATAGGCTGTTTTATCAGAAAAATCAATATATGCACTTCCAATCTCAGATTTCATTAATTGACCTTGCGTATAATACATTCCTTGAAACTGACTACCTTCCATATAAAAGTCTAACCTGTCCCCTTTTCGGAGTGTTCCAAAAACAAATACACGTATATTGGGATTATGAAGATTGTTTAACATATAACGAATAGTTTATTTGTAAATACTTGAACAATAACAATACACAAGAAATAAGCCAAAAACAAATGAATTTATGAATAAAACTGTATTGGTAGATATTTATTAAATAAAACTAATTTTCATAGAAATATGCGCTTGAAGTTTGAAGCTAGAAGACCGTAGTTTGTTTACTTCCAACTTCTGTCTTCCGGCTTCCCACCCTATACAATATTTCAAATAATAGAACATTTTTTGCTTACTGAGCCGAAGGAAACAATTTACCCATTAAAATGATAGTAAAATCTAATATTTCTACTAATTTTGAGAACTACTCAATTATTCTTTTAAGAAAATTTATGGACAAGAAAATTCTAAAAAAGTTTGGATTTAAACATGACCAACAGGGGATTATAAACCGATATATTCGTGAATCAGGTGGATGGGAAAAGCACCTGAAAAACACGAAAGAATTTATTATTCAATCTGCACAATTAAAGGATAAAAAAAGCTGTACTATTTTAGGAAGTGGCTGGTTATTAGATGTTCCACTTGATAAATTATCGCAATTATTTGATAAAGTTCAATTAATAGATATTGTTCACCCTGCACAAATTACCCATAAAGTAAAAAAACTTAAAAATGTAGAAATTATTGAAACAGATATTACCGGTTTAATGAATCCGGTTTATCATTTTATGAAGAAAGCAAAAAAATCAAATCTTACATTAGATCAAATTGAAGCCACACATATAGATTTATGGTTTCAGGATATAAAAAATACTGATTTTGTAGTTTCAGTTAATATTCTAAATCAACTGGATATCTTAATATGCGATTATATAAAAAAGTTTGATATCTACTCAGAACAAGAAATTAAAGAGTTTAGAAAAATAATACAACAGAATCATTTAGATTTTTTACCGAAAGGTAAATCATGCCTTATTACAGATTTTGAAGAAGTGAACTTAGACGGCAGTAATGAAGTTATTCAAACTAAAAAACTGATTCATATAAATTTACCCCTAAGTAAACATAAAAAAAAGTGGCAATGGAATTTTGACATGAACCAAACATATCATAAAGATTATAACACTATTTTTAAGGTTGTAGGGATGGAAATTTAATATTTTATGAGAAAACTTTTTCAGTCTGCTCCACTCGTTCGGCTCAGGCTTCCGCTAAAAGGCGGAACGAGGCTTTGACCCAAAAAAAACAAAAAATCAAGACTGAGTGATGCTGCTCGCTACACTGAATAAATTGCACAGCACGCCTAACACCACACAGTCAAAAGGACGCTCAAATATTATTTTTTCAAAAATTAAAAGAACTTTTATTGTGTGTTTTTAGCACAAACAAAACCGACATAAATCAGGCTTTTAACCTCTGTGTATATAACACAGGCAAAGCCTGTTAATACAATCCGACTTAGGCAGAGCCTAAGCCGAACACTACCACTTTTTTAAAACCTAAGCCAAACAGGAGGCTGCTGCTCAACGAAGGTGGAAATATGATATTCTTCAACTTGTTCCACTCGTTCGGCTTATCTTATCGTTTCCACAGACAAAATAAATCACGTCACCACTTCCTATTTATAAGCATCAAATATTTTTATACGCAAAAAATACCTACTTTTATAGGAATAATCCTAATTCAAAATAATAAAAATGAACTTTAACGATTTTACCATAATAACACAAAAAGCCTTAAAAAGGGGTTCTCAAATTGCAAAAGATAAAAACAGTAATGCCATTGAAAATGCCCATATTTTAAAAGGAATACTTGAAATTGACAAAAACGTAACACCTTTTATCCTAAAAAACTTAAATGTTGATTTGACTAAATTTGAAGATATAATTGACACGGTAATAAATAATTACCCTCACCTAAAAGAGGGTAAAGAGTTAATTGTTTCTGGCAATGTTGACAAATCGCTAAAAACTGCCAAAAGAATTGCAGAACATCTTGGAGATGAGTACATTTCTATTGAACATATATTTTCAGGTATATTATTAACTGGCGATGTGGTTTCTTCAGTAATGAAAGATAAGGGTATTGATCAGGATAAACTTGAATCATCAATAAAAGAATTAAGAAAAGGTGTTAAAGTTGAACGTAGAAATAAAGATGAATTTGAAAACCTAAAAAAATATGCTGTAAACTTAAATGAAAAAGCTGAATCTGGTAATTTAGATCCTGTTGTTGGCCGTACAGAAGAAATTCGCAGGATATTACAAACCATTTCGCGCCGCAGAAAAAACAACCCGGTAGTTATTGGTGATCCGGGGGTTGGTAAAACAGCAGTTATTGAAGGTCTGGTACACCGAATTGTAAAAGGTGATATTCCGGAAAACCTAAAAAGCAGTCGTATTTTTGCACTTGATATGGGCTCATTAATAGCAGGTGCCAGTAAGCAGGGCGAATTTGAGGAACGCATGAAATCAGTAATTCGCGAAGTAAAAGAATCTGCCGGAGAAGTAATCTTGTTCATTGATGAAATTCATTTGTTGGTTGGTGCCGGAAAAGGAGGTGGTTCAGTTAATGCGGCAAACATTTTAAAGCCTGCACTTGCCCGTGGTGAAATAAACGTAATTGGAGCAACGACGGTAGATGAATACCAAAGATATTTTGAAAAAGATAAAGCCCTGGAACGCAGATTTCAGAAAGTAATGATTGAAGAGCCTAATGATGAAGATTGCTTATCAATACTTAGAGGCATTAAGGAAAAATATGAAAATTTTCATAAAGTACAAATTAAAGACGAAGCCCTTGTTGCAGCTGTTGAGCTATCGAAAAGATATGTTACGGATCGTTTTTTACCCGATAAAGCTATTGATTTAATTGATGAAGCTGCTTCGAAACTCCGACTGGAAATGAACACACTACCAGAAGAAATTGACGAGGTGGAAAGACAAATTGTTCGTTTAGAAACGGAACGAAGTATGGTCATTAAAGAAGGTGATGAGAAATCAGAGAAACAACTATCAGAAAAAATTGTTAATCTTAAAGATGAACGTACCAAACTGCGTGCAATATGGGAATCTGAGAAAAAAGTAATTGCAGATATTATTGCAGCAAAAGAAGAGTTAAAAGCACTAAAAAATGAAACTGTAAGACTACAAAAAGAAGGTGAATTTGATAAAGTTGCCGAAATAAAATATGTAAAAACACCCGAAGTTCAAGAAAAATTAAAGAAGTTAGAAATTGAAATGGCTGAAAATGAATCGGATGTTGTTTTAGCAAAAGAGGCTGTTGACCGTGACCTAATTGCAGAAATCATTGCCAGCTGGACAGGTATTCCGGTAACAAAGATGGTGAAAAGTGAAAAGGAGAAACTAGTAAATCTTGAAGCAGAATTACATAAACGAATTATTGGTCAGCACGAAGCAATTGTTGCTGTTTCTGATGCCGTTAGACGTAGTCGTGCAGGTTTGCATGATGCAAAAAAACCTATTGGCTCGTTTATTTTTTTAGGAACAACCGGTGTTGGAAAAACAGAATTAGCAAAAGCACTAGCAGCTTTCCTTTTTGATGATGAAAACTCAATGGTTCGCATTGATATGTCAGAATACCAGGAAAAAAACACAGTTTCACGCCTTATTGGTTCACCTCCCGGTTATGTTGGTTATGATGAAGGTGGCCAGCTTACTGAAGCAGTTCGCAGAAAACCCTATTCAGTGGTACTGTTTGATGAAATTGAAAAAGCACATAAAGATGTTTTTTATACTTTATTGCAGGTTTTAGATGATGGCCGACTTACAGACAGTAAAGGAAGAACGGTTAATTTTAAGAATACAATTATTATTATGACCTCAAATGCAGGTTCTGATAAGATTATGGATCATTTTGAAAAAATGACATCGGCTAACCGAAAAGAAAAAATCAGAAGAGCAAAAGAGGATGTTTCGAAGGTACTGAAAGAAAAAATGGCACCGGAATTTCTAAACCGTATTGATGAAATTATTATGTTTACACCTTTATCGGTTTATGAGATTAGAAAAATTGTGGAATTGCAACTGCGTAGCTTAAAGAAAAAGCTTTTGAGTCAGGAAATTATGATACATGTATCAGAAAAAGGCGTTAATGTAATTACCAGGTTATCATACAACCCGCAGTTTGGTGCACGGCCGATAAAAAGAACCATTCAGAAACATATTTTAAATGAGTTATCGAAACAAATATTAACAGATACGGTAAAGAAAGATAAAATTATTCTTATTGATTTTAAAGAAAATAAACTTGCCTTCTCGAATATAACAGAAGAAGAAAAAATAAAACTAATTGAAGAGGAAAAAAAAGAAACTGAAATTAGAAAAAAGGAACTTCAAAAACTTCCTGCTAAAGTAAAAAAGGAAACAAGTACAGAAGGAGTAAAGAAAAAAGGAATTTTCGGTCGCTTTTTTGCTTGGATTAGAGGACTTTTTAAAAAGGAAAATTAATTACTCCGTTCGGCTCAGGTTGAGCCTGAGTCGCATTATATTTTAAGGCTCTGCCTTAGCTCAACAGAGTCAAATCCGTTGATGAACTGACGGGTTAACCCGTCAGTTATTAGACTCATAATATAATCAACAGTTTTAACCCAGCACTATTAAGTGCTCGTCAATCTCTAAATCGTAAATAGAACATTTAAATTATCTAAAATGAAAAACTATTTAATATTACTTAGTATCGCATTTTTCACTTTCCAGTGTGTTCCCGCTTCAAATGAAGAAGATAATTTTGATAGCGAAGATGTCGAGGAATTTATCATTGAAGAAGACACGGACGATCTTTCTGAACTGGAAGAAAAAATGGAAGAGCTTGAGGGAGATGCCGAACCATCTGAGATAATTAAAAAAGTGGTAAAACAAAAGGCAAAAGGGGCTAAATTTGTTCAGGTTGATATAAATATTGGAGCATGCAAGCTAAAATTATCGAGTGGATCAAATCAGCTATTTACAGGTGGTTTTGCTTACAATCAGGAAAAATGGAAGCCAGAAATTAATTATGAGCTAGTTAAAGATAAAGGGTTTTTAACGATTAATCAACCTGAAACACATAATATAAATATTGATGACAAGGATCAATATGTTTGGAACCTGAAATTTGGTGAAAATATTCCTCTTGATTTTAATTTAGAAATGGGCGCAGGTCTAAGTGAAATACTTTTAGGAGGTTTACCCATAAAAAACTTTAACATGTTAATGGGCGTAGGTAAAACAGAGTTAGATTTACGAGGGAAATGGAAACAAAATGCTGAAATTCATTTAGATGGAGGTATTGGTTTATTGAAAGTTTACGTGCCTAAAAATGTGGGAGTACAGGTAAATACAATTAAAGGTTTGGGGAATGTTGAAGTGCTGAACATGATAAAAAAGGATAAAAACACTTATGTAAATGAGTGGTATAACAAATCAAAAATTACGATTAACATATACCTCAAAACAGGTATTGGAAAAATTGAGATCGAGTAGATTTTACCCAAATTAACTAGTCTCTGCAAGAAAACGCCAAATACTGCGTTATTCTCGTCTTAATTGTCAGTCATTTACAA
>JAOZNO010000657.1:0-1549 GCA_029933755.1 Bacteroidales bacterium
TTCTTTGTCGTTGTCAGTTGTGGTTTTTAAATAGTCTAAGTTAATCATTGTTATTTTAGCCAAAGCTTATATTATTGCAAATTAGAAATTGCCTACTTTACTTCATTTGTCAAATTTAATATTTTTGAAATTAATTCTTCCGTTTTAAACGGTTTAATTAAATAATCATTCATTCCAACATCAAAGCATTTATTTATTTCATTTGAAGTTGCCGCAGCTGTTAAAGCAATTATAGGAGTACATCTGGTTTTTTCATTCGTACTATTTCTAATTTTCCCGCTTAATTCATAACCATCCATTTCCGGCATGTGTAAATCCATCAATATAAGGTCAAAATCTTTTTCTTCAATTATTTGTAAGGCTTCCATTGCACTAAGGGCAGTGTCTACTATAAATTTACTTTTACTTAAAATAGATTTAGTAAATGTAAGGTTCATAGCATTGTCATCAATTAATAAAATTTTTTCGTTAGCAGGAATGTTTATTTCTGCTTTACTTTCTTTATTTTTCTTTTGTGTAAAAAGCGTTTTTTTAAGGTAGGGGATATTGAAAATAAATGTGCTGCCCTGTCCTTTTATGCTTTCAACCTTAATTTTTCCTTCTTGTAATTCAACCAGTTGCTTGGTTATTGCAAGGCCTAAACCTGTTCCTCCATATTCCCTGGTTGTTCCATTACTTTCCTGGGTAAAACTATCAAAAATAATTTTTTGTTTTTCTTCTTTAATCCCAATACCGGTATCTTTAACCCTAAACTCAAGCTTGATATTTGATTCTGTTTCAGATAATATATTTATTGCTATTTCAATACTTCCTTTTGGTGTAAACTTTACTGAATTACCAACCAGGTTAATTAATATCTGATTTAGGCGGTATTCATCTCCAACAATAAAATGAGGAACATCTGGGTCAACCTTAAAGCTGAAATGAAGTTTCCTTTTTTCCAATTCATATTGCATGGTGTTTTTAATACGCTCTAATGTACGTCTTATATTAAATTCATTTTTTTCAATCTGAAGTTTCCCACTACCTAGTTTTGAAAATTCCAACAAGTCATTAATAATTGCAAGTAGATGTTCTGATGATAAATTTATATTTTCAAGATATGTTTTTTGTTCCTGGTTCAGCTCTGTTTCAGAAAGTAAACTTGTAATTCCAACAATTGAATTTAAAGGTGTTCGTAACTCATGAGTCATATTTGCTAAAAAACGTTCTTTTGCTTTTAACGATGATTCTGCAATCTCTTTTGAGTTGATTAAATCAATATTTTGTTTTTCTATTTGCTTAATCATGTTATTAAAACCTCTACTTAGATGCCCAACTTCATCTTTTGAGTCATAAACTGAACGAATAGAATAGTCTTTATTTACGTATATTTTGTTTATTAACTTATGTAATTGAATAATTGGACTGGTAATAATACTTTGGAAAGAAGATGCCAGTATAAAGGCCATAATTAAGCTGCCAAACAGGATATAAAAAATTACTTTATAGTAATCATCCAATCTTAATTTTAATTCATCAGTATTGTATTTTATTCTAATATGGGCTA
>JAOZNO010000657.1:1559-3191 GCA_029933755.1 Bacteroidales bacterium
ACCAGAAACAATACAGTATCCGTTTTAAGGGCTAAAGGAAAATTCATAGCCCTAATACTGTCATTTTTATCATAAGTAACAAGTACAGTTGAATCAGGAAATAAAATACTCGCTTTTTCAACTGATTCTTCTGCCTTTAATGATAACATGTACTCTTTGGCAGTTTTTGTATCTTCAAATACAATAGTGCCTGAATTGCTGTCACCAATTACTTTAGCAAGAATACGTAGTTTTTTGGAAATTTCTGCATGGTATCTTTTTTTATCGTATCGATAATAAATACCAGATGCAATAATAACATTTATTGTGCTGACAACTATAATCAGGAATATAATTTTTGTTCTTATAGAACGATTTTTCAAGATATGCATCAATAACTGTGTATGTGGCTACTAAATAATGGTAGCCATATTAAGTAATTCTGAACTAATCTCTAATTTTGATAATTTAAATGCATTTTTATTTATTTCAAATCCAAGGTTAGGGACTGTACCAACAATATTTATCATACCACCGGATTCACAAAAATCAGGTATGTTGTTACCAACTGTTAATACATGCTTTTGTTTTAACGAATTAATTAAGGCTTCTACCTGTGTTGTACTTACATGGCTTACAAAAATCAAATGGCAGTTTCTGATTTCTTCAGGGGTGGTATAAAATTCAACTTTCCAATCCCGACCAATAATTTTCTTTTCTCTAAGCGCCTTAACCAATACAGACCCTATTTCTTTACTTCCAAAAACACCAAGTATAAAAGGAGATAGACTAAAATTGAATGCGCTTACTGGCCATGTAACAAACTTTGTAATGTTATATACATAACTTGATTGTATATATTCAGGCTTATCCTTTTTATTATCCTTCATAATAATTACAGAATTTTTGCTAAAGCTAATAATTTTGAACTTATTTCTATGTTCTGACTTTGAATTTCTTTATAATTAATTTCAAAATGATACTTCCCCTCGTCTTTTTTTATATTTATCATCCCCCCATTTATACAAAAGTTATCAATATTATCTGATATCGTTAATATGCTTTTAACTTTTGAAATTTTAACCAAATCGTTTACTTTTGATTTTTGTTCGTTTGTGATAAAAACAATTGAACCATTATTTATTTGGTCATATTTATTGCTACATATAATTTGCCAATTTTTATATTTAAAATTACTTTTTGATTGAATTTCATAATTAATTGATGAATTTTTATCTGAAAGGATAATTATTGATTTTGTTGAACCCGGTTTGTTGTAATCCGGATACCAGTCAATAAACCTGCTCAGGTTTATTAATACATCAATTTTTTCTATACTAACTGTTTTTTGTGCAACAGAATTAATTGCAATATTCATAAATATATAAATTACAATAAATTTTATTAAAGTTTTAGATGTTGCTTTCATGACTTGTTGGTTTAATAAGATTAATAATTCTCGGCTAAAGTAAATAATAATTTACAAAAAGACAAGAAAAGATGTAAAAATATTTATAATAATTTACATTTTCCAATCTTAAATTAGCTATATCCCTTATTCTTGCTTATTAGTGAGCTTAACAAAAAATAAGTATTAGCCTGCAAAATAAATGCACTTGTAAAAATGACAAAAATTTAGTTTTTTCAACATTT
>JAOZNO010000658.1 GCA_029933755.1 Bacteroidales bacterium
CGCCAAAAGCAATGCATACATGAACAGGCAACAAGCAGCATTGTTAAAAGAGATTTTTGATGTAGTAGATGCTAACCCACCTACATATCCGGCTGCAAGAATAAGGCAAACAGCGCTATACCTTTTTGATGCCGTTATGCATGATAAATATGTTGCTTTTAGGAAGCCTATACAAGAATTTTTTCACATGCGTATTAAAAAAGCTTTGACTGAGATTAAAAATACTCAAATAGATGAAGGAGCAAAAATATGGAAACTCTACAATATGGGGTTTGTTGTAAAAACGAAAAGTGTAACAATTGCTTTTGATTTAGTCAGGGCAGTTTCAGCAGATTGTAAAGAGTTTGAACTTTCAAACGATATCATAAAAGAATTTGCAAAGCAGTGTGATGTATTATTTGTCAGCCATTGGCATGATGACCATCAGGATAAGATTGTTGCACAGATCTTCCTTGATGCAGGAAAACCAGTAGTAGCACCGGAACAAGTGTGGAAAAACGACCCGATATTTACTAAAATCACACATTTGAAACGTGAAGCCCACAAAGTACAAAAGCTTAAAATAAAAAACGGGAAACTGAAACTTAAAGTAGTAATCTATCCCGGCCACCAAATGTCAAAAACTGATGTAAACGTACCTTTGATACTTACCCCCGAAGGAATAAATATTGCACATCTTGGAGACCAAATTAACGAAGGCGATTTTATGATTGACTATGATTGGATAGATAATGTGGCCAATAACTTTCATGTGGATATAATGATGCCAACGAACTGGACAAATGAACTAAGCCGTATTGCAAAAGGTTTTAATCCTGAACTAACAGTTATCGGACATGAAAATGAGTTAGGTCATAAAATTGATGACCGTGATCCCTTTTGGGGAGATACGGAACATTCCGAGCCTTCACTTGTAGAATTCCTGGAATCAGACTACCCACATCTATTAATGGTCTGGGGTGAATCATATCATTATATACCTAATAAAAAATAATTTAATTTAAAAAACTAAAAAATGTTTTTATCCAAAATTAAAATTACAATCTTCATTATGTTTATTGCCATCAGCTCATTATCAGCACAAATGAGTATAAAAAAACTGGATAGTTTAGCCACATTCAGTTTTTCTATTATGAGTGATAATAAAGGTTACGCGCTTGAAAACGAAAGCATGTATAAATGCGATAAATGGATTAGGGAAGCCGGTGACCGCTTTATTCTTGGTTTGGGCGATCATGTAAAAGATAATAGGGCAAACCCGTTTTTGTATCTTCTCAAAAATGACAGCTTATGGCACAATCATTTTTATCCAAATATAGCCGATGGTGAAAATGAATTTTGGGGTGAAGATCAGGGTACTTGGGGTGCCGGAGCTCCAATTCTGGACTATGTAAATATATCTGAAAGAAAAAACACAAGCATTAGAAATAATAAATGTGAATACTATGCAATTGAAGAGCACGACGGAATAAAAGTGCATATCATACAAATACATTATTCTGATACTCCTACGGATCCGGATATTGCATTTAATAAAAGTTCCAGAAAATACCTTTTTGATATTTTAGAAAGCATAAATAAAACAGATAAGGATATAATTGTTGTATTGGTACACACGAATGGGTGGATTGATGTACTTAATAAAAAAAGGAAGGAAAAAATATTGGCCAAAGCCGATTTATTATTAGATGCGAATACACACGCTTATAAAAAATATGATTTAGAAAATAAAGCTTCTGAAAATGGGGCAGTTATATTTAACACAGGTGCAGTTGGTAACAGTGGAAATAGTGGTTTCATGCAAGTTCATGTATTAAAAAACCCATTACGGATGATAATACAATATCAGGAAACAAAAAATGCAACACGAAAATTACAAGGAGAAGGTTTTGCTTATGAAAAAATTATCGGTGGGAATACCAAAAAAGTAGATTGGGATAATTTCAGTAAGTATCTTAAAAAATAATGCTAAACAAAGAAAGAAAACGGCTCATCGGGCGGTCTTTAAAAATAGAAATGCTAAAATAAAAAATAATTTAAAAAGTATGACTATGGATAAATATCTTATTTTAATATTATTACTGTTGGCTTCATGCAACATTGAAAAAAACGGACCAACGGGTTTAATGATTGAATTTATTAGAGAGCCTGATCAAACTCTTGTTCTTGATCCAAATCCTGAATTTAGCTGGATTGTTCCGGTTGAGGCTGAATTTCAAACTGCGTATCAAATCCAAATTGCTACTTCAAAATCGCTACTTCAAAAAAATAAAGCTGATATTTGGGATAGCGGTAAGATAATAAATAACAGTTCTATTGAAATTTCTTATCCTGGAAATCAAATTTATGATAATACAATATATTTTTGGAGAGTTCGGATTTGGAATAAAAAAAATAATCCGGTTTCATTTTCAAAAATCCAGGTTTTTAAAACAGGGAAACTTGAATTGTATGCAAGCACAAATAACAGATTCATCTGTAAATTAAACCAACCGGATATATGTATTAAGAACAAGCTTGACAATTATTTTATTGATTTTGGCAAAGATGCATTTGCTACTTTGCTTCTGCAAAATATCAACACGAACTCCAATGATACCATTATTATACACCTAGGGGAAAAGGCTAAAGATAATGGCGTTGATAGAGATCCGGGAGCTTCGATTCGCTATCAAAGAATCAAATTAGTTTTGGATTCCAATGAAGAGGAGTACGAGATAAAATTACTCGCCAATAAACGAAACACATCAGGAGCTGCAATAATACTCCCTGATACTCTTGGAGTTATTATGCCATTTAGATATTGTGAAATAGAGAATTTTCATGGAGAATTGCATAAAGAAAATATTAAGCAGAAAACCTTCACTTATTATTTTGATAATAAAGAAAGTTATTTTGAAAGTTCGGATAGCATCCTGGATCAAGTTTGGGATTTGAGTAAATACAGTATTAAAGCAACTTCTTTTACCGGCCTTTATGTGGATGGAGATAGGGAGAGGATTCCTTATGAAGCCGATGCCTATATCAACCAATTGGGACATTATTATACAGATCGTGAATATTCTATGGCAAGACGCACCAATGAATATTTTATAAAAAATCCCACCTGGCCAACAGAATGGATTCTGCATACGGTTCCAATGTTCTATATGGATTTTATGTTTACCGGAAATACTGAATCCCTGGAA
>JAOZNO010000659.1 GCA_029933755.1 Bacteroidales bacterium
ATACGATGGGGCAGGACTTTCCCAGTAATCAATTTCAACGTACCTGTTTTCTATCCTGCCTCCATGGTATTCTTCCTCTATTTCCCAATCAGATGCATTGGGCATGTCCCATTCATATTCGGTAAGGTGCTGGTATATTGAAGTATATGCCTCGCCGCTAATTGTTTCACATGTACTTAGCACCATATCGCCAAAGCCATCATCAATTGTTATATAATTAACGGATGGTTTACCTACCCAAACGGTTTTGTTTGCAGTAGCAGTAGCGCCAGATGGAGTAGTTACAGTTAAACTTACTGTTCCCAACCCATTTAGCGAAGTGCCTTTAACGGTGTATGTGGGATTGTCATTATTGCTTACCTCGTTTAAGGGACTTTGAGTATTCCATTCGTAATCCAAATCAATATCAGAAAAACCTGTTTCTGAATAGGTATGTTGTACATTGTTGCATAGTGCACCAGAAGTGCCTGAAATTACGGGAGAAGCTAATTTATAATACTTTCGTTGAGACATGTTGTAGATACTGGGTCCATAACCAACCGGATGGTCAACAAGTGGCCAGGCTCCCCATTTTGAGCGACAAGTAGTCCCTGACAATTTAATTGCTGAATGGTCTCCATCATATGAGATTTTTTGAGCATCAGCAAAATCACTAACTTCAATGTAGCTGCCTCCAGTCCAATAAATATCTTCGCCTGTAATTCCCGGATCCCATCCAATCCAAACAATTGGGGAACTATTTTCAACAATATGCCAAGCATACCCGTGACAATTGTATGTAGATGTTGCAGAAGGAGAATTAACTTCTGTAGCCAAGGGATAGAGTAAGGAGATTGAATCGCTAAGAGCAAGTTTGTCAGTATTATCAAGAAACTCAGGTATAGTCCATGAGTCTGTTACATTCTGTCCTTTAGGAGTTTTTACAATATTTCGGGTTTGTGACAATGCACAAAAATTAATAAAAGAAAGGGAAACTATAAGAAATAAAATATTTTTCATTGTTTATCAATTTAAATAGTTATTAAAAGAAATCATTATCGTTGAAACTATCTCGTCAACTGTTATTTCAGAGTTTGTGGGGAGCAAAATCAATCCTGAATTAATAAAAATTGAGATTTCTTCTCGAGATTCAATTAAATCAAGTATTTCATAATAATTATCATAATTCATAATTCGTCCTGCAACCCAGGCTGACATCATCTTATGGTACAAAGAAAAATTATTGTTCTTTTTTTTATTATACCTGTCCATCACAATTCGACCCAACTCAATACGGTTTGATGCTGATATTTTCTTTAAAAAATCTTCCTGTGCCAGAAGCAATTCAATTTCATCAAAAGCAAATTTAACATTCCCCCCCTTTCCTGAAAAATTACTGTAGTTATTATCAATACATTCAATGCACATTAATGAATATCTCTCTATTAATTTATGCATAGCATCTTTCCTGTTAACTAATACTTCACACACGTTAAAGGTGTCGAAATAATGATCATAAAATGATTGAGGAGAACCAGCAAGATAAAGTTCAAGGAAAAGCGGATTTTCAAGACAGGTTTCAATAAGCCCATAGGTTGACATTGAATTCAGAATGGAAAATGAGATTTGGACTGCTTCAACCATTTGCTCAGACGATTGAAATGCATTCCATTCGTCTGATCCTGGTCTTATCGGATAAATGTAAGTGTCAGTAGCCGTTTCAATTTGGCAGTTGCATTCATGTATTGAAAGAGGTGCATAGCATTCCTCTTTTTTACATGAAAATAAAAACAGGATAAAAAATAATGGGTAAATTAATCTATACATTATATTATAGTTTATTTGCAATTTCTATTAAACTGGCAACTTTAACCGAATCAATTAGGTTTCCTTTTTTGTTAAATTTAACTAACCATGTATCCCTGTTTAATTCATCTTTTAAAGAAGAAGAATCAATTAACCTACTTAATATTAATGCAGAGCTAAGCTGATAATATTGAGAATATTTTTTTTCTTGTTTTTCAGATATTCTTTTAAGAGTATTTTTCAATAGTTTTTTCTTTTGTTCTTCATTTAAACCATTTATTATACTACTTTGTGATAATAATAGCTCCAGATAAAGAACTTTTAATTTGTTGTTTCCTTTTTTTATGTGTGGCTTCGTTGGAATTTCTTTAAAATAAAGACGCAACAAAGTTTCCGAACAATCTTCTCTTTCAAAAAATGTTTCAAAGCCATTAAATGAAGAGATTATTGCATCAAGTCCATCTTGTAAGTTATTTGAAAAATGAACATCTAAAAACATTGGATATTTTAAACAAATATTTAAAAGTTCGTCTGTTGAAACAGATTTAAGAATGTCATTTGGTATTTGACAGGCATCAACCATCTCTTTTGATGATTGAAATAATTTCCACTCCTCACTTCCCGGTTTAATCGGGTAATCCCAGGTAACTTTTTCCTGCGCAAACGTAATTATTGGAATGGCAATTAAAAGTAAAAGGATAATTTTTCTCATATTACTTAATTTTAAAATTTTTGGTTTCATAATTTAAAGTTTTAAAAGATTAAAAAAAACTCTGCTTAATAAATAATTACCGACATGCACAAACTTACATAATGCTATACATCATTTTTCTAATACAGGTGGCCTCTAAAAATTAAAAGTTCAATGCCTGTTCCGCTACTGCGGAAGCTTTCAATTTTTTCAAAGCTCGAGTTTACTGCTGTAAATGAGTGTTTTGAAAAAATTGAGTAAGGCAGAAATTTGGATTTTCAAAGCTTACCTACAGTAACTTTCTCTTCATGTTTTTATGGTGCTCTTTTTATCTTTTAATAACCAAACTCTTTTTATATGTTTTCCCTTCTATAATCAAAAGCACAAAATACAAGCCTGTTTTCAGGTCTGCCGTATTTATTTGCAATTGCTTGTCCTGCGAGCTTATCCTTTTCATCTGTTTCTTTTTTATTTCTTTTAATTGCCAGATGTTACCGCATGTCAAAAATAATTATTGTCGTGTGTGTTAATAATTATTTTTAACATGCTTGTTTCATCAGGCCTTTATCTTTATGGTACATCAGTATTTCGTACACAGGCAATTCTTTCTTGTATCTTTTTGCCCTGTTGTTTTTTTCCGCTATCGGGGTATTATTATCTTCCATCTCATCTTTTGTCGTAACAGTGAGAGTTAACTGGTCGTCAACA
>JAOZNO010000042.1 GCA_029933755.1 Bacteroidales bacterium
ACCTTTACATTTTTATTTTACCGCAAAAGAATACAAAGAACAGTTTGATTTATTAACAAAATATAAATTATCACTATATCTATATTTTTCAATTGATGATAAATATGGCGCCTCCATTAATGATGTTGTATTTAAAGATATTCAAACAATTGCCTTATCCGATTTTGAAAAAGATGAAGAAATGCGTCCTTTTGACAAACAGATAGATGAGTACATCGAAAAAATCTTATCAGGTATTGATACTACAAAAACAAAAGATTTATATTCATATATACTCTCTTATTATTCCGATTTTATCGATAAAATAAAAATCTCAGGAAAATTATAAATCAGTGAGACTATTATTTCAGAACCTGTCCCGAATAGCGGGAAGCGATAGTGAACCGAAATAATAAAGTCGAACTGATCCCGATTGCTTTGCTGACGGGACCTTATGTGGCTTATTCTGCGCCCCTTAGGACGAAATAAATATAACGGGGGATTCCTTTTTCAATACCTCGTCTGTGGTGGGGTAGTTCATTTGTTATAAATAAAAAGAGGAGTATTACTTTTCTGATTATCTTAAATTTAAGATGCCTATTTGCATAGTAAGAGAGCCTTTCATTATGTGCTTAATTCCCTAAATTTCAATTCCTAAAAAGGTAATATCATCACGTTGTTTTTCATGCTCCTGAAAATCAAGCATTGATTTCTCAATTGCAGCACTTTGCTTTTCCAGTGGGTAATTACCAATTCGTTGTAGAAGTTGAATCATTCTAGGACTTCCATAACGAATTCTCTGTGGTGATGATTGGTCAATTAGCCCGTCAGTAGTAAGATAAATTTTATCACCTTTATGCAGAATTACCATATTATCAGTAAATACCTCTGTGTTTCTTCTGGCTTGTGTACCACCTATTGTTTTTCGGGTACCTTTGATATACCTAAGCGATTCTTCAGATTGGATGTAATAAAATAAAGGTCTTTTTGCACCTGCAAAGTTCAGTTCAACGGATCCGTTGTTTCCTTTTTCAATAGAGCAAAGGCTAACATCCATACCGTCATTATTATCAGACTCTTCTTGTCTTAGTACACTTTTTATACCTAAATCAAGCTGAGTTAATATCTGGCTTGGCTTAGTTACTTTCTTTTCATAAACAATTTCATTTAATAACCTGCTACCAATCATTGACATAAATGCTCCCGGAACACCGTGTCCTGTACAGTCAACCGCTGCATAAAAGAATTTTTCAGAAAAACCATCTTTAGCAGGCAAATGTGCATACCAATAAAAATCTCCTGACACAATATCTTTTGGTTTGTATATTACAAATAAATTAAAGAACTCTGAAAGCTCTTTATATGGAGGTAGAATAGCGTTTTGTATTGTTTTTGCGTAGGTAATACTTGCTTTAATATTATCGCTTTGCTGCTCAATATGTTCATTTTTTAGAATAAGTTCCTCTTTTTGAGCTAACAATTCTTCACTTTGCTGTAGAATAGCCTGTTCAGCTTCTTTCAGAAGACTAATATCTGAAGAAATTGAAATTAAACTCTTAACATTACCCTCTCTATCTACAATAGGTGTAATGGTTGTCTGTGTCCAAATTTCCTTACCATCACGAGATTCTCCGGGAGTTTCAAAACTAACCGGAACTTTTTGTTCAATACATTTCTTAATCTTTTCAATAGCAGCTTTGTTTGTATGCTTTGATATAATATTTCTACTATATTCTGAAATGAGCTGATTAAAAGTATATCCAAATAATCGTGAGTAACCTTCATTAATCCATTGGAAGTTACCAGCTGCATCCATTATTGTAATTGCATTATCTGTTTCACTTGCAACAAGAGAAAGTTTTTCTAACTCTTTATTCGTCAACTCTAATATTTTTGATTGTTCGAGGATTTTTTTATGTTGTGCATGTATTTCTCTTTCAGCCTTTTTAATTATATCAATGTCAGTCTCAATAGTTATCAGCTTTCTAATATTTCCCTCTGAATCCAGAATAGGGGTTAAACTTGTTTGAATCCAAACCTTTTTACCTGTTCTGGTTATATTTAATGATTCATATACAACTGTTTGATTATTCTTTTTACATTTTTCAAAAAGATCTTTTATATCGGGATTTGAACTAATTTCAATAATATTTTCACCTAATTCATGAGTTAATAATTGAAGTGTAAAGCCATATAGCCTTGTAAATCCAACATTAACCCATTCAAAATTTCCATCTGCATCCATAATTGTTACAGCATTATCAGTTTTTGATGCAACAATAGATAGTTTTTCCAATTCTGTATTCAGAAGTTCTGTTTGGCGATGTTGATTTAAAATTTCCTCATTCTTTTTGTTAATATCTTCGTTTTTATGTTTTAGCTCGTCATTAATTTTTTTCCTTATTTTTGAAGCTCGCCAGGTTGAAAATGCCAGAAATAGAACAAGAACAATAAGAACAACAAAACCTAGTATAACAATTTGTTGTACCTCAATTTGAGAACTTTGTTCACCTAATGTAAGGTCTTTGTTTTGGATTATTTCTTTACTTTCTGCAATTTCAACTCCTAATTGTTCAAGCTCTTTTTGTTTTGCAAGAAATGATTCTTCCTGCTCTTTCATTTCGCTTTCCTGTTTCTTAAGAGTTTCGGTATTAGAACTTAATTTTTCAACTTGTTCAAGCAGGTCTATTTGAACTGAAGATAATTGTTCACGTTGTTCTTCTAATTCACTTTTCTGAGTTTCAATTTCTAGTTTTTGTTGTTTATTTACTTCTTTTTGACGCTCATTTTCTTTCCTTTCCAGCCTATTTTCCTGTTTTAATACATTTAAATCCTCAGTTTGTCTGGCTAATTCTTGTTTCTTCTTTTCCAGTTTTCTTCGCTCATCATCCAGCTCTCTCTGTGTTTTTGTTATTACTCCTCTAAGATCCTTATCTGAGCCACCAAAAACTAAAAGCTCGCGTGCAATTATTAAACCTGCTTTTTCTGTTAGTTTTACATTAATATGAAACCTTTTGAAACCTTGATTTAAAGGTAAAAAGTTAAGCATATAGTACTCTTTGTTAGGGCATTCATCAGTAATTAATAATGTATTATATCTAATATTCTCATATATTTCCTGAATATTTTCATTTGCTGATGATTCTACAAACAATATATGAGTTGGACCTATATCTTTTATCTTCTTAAATCGTACAACAGAAAAATTTTTCCCTTTAATTTTGTAATTACTTTTAGAAAATTTAACTAATTCATCATAAACTTGGGTATTCGTACCATATACTCCTACAACAAACTCTTTGATTGTTCCTTCATCAGTCCAGATGATACCCGAAGGGAAATTTTGAAATATCCATTGTGCTTTTACTTTCGCATCATTTTGTGCCTTCAACTCTGATTGTTGAAGTACCAAAATAAGCAAAAAGCATAATAATATTGTATTTTTAAATACTTTTACCATTTATTTCATATTAATGCTAAAATGATATTTTTTTTTAGAATATCAAAATTTATTAACATTTTTTACTGTATTCTTTAAAAAATGTTTTCTATTAGTTCTTTTTTAGCTTTTATATAAAGCTATTGTATTGTTTATTCTTATCGAAATTATTTGTATTTATAAATATTTAATAACACAAGATTTTTACCTGTTTGTTAAAAAAAACGTTTCTACTTGCCTAACAAATCTGTTATTACTTGTAATTGTCATCAAAATAGACCAATGCTTGTTGCATAGTGATTTACAAAACTAATGCCAATTTTAAGGCCACCTCTATTAATTACTTTGTTGCTGTAAATTAATTATAAAAGCTTGACTAGGTTAAAATATTATTTTAGAAAAAAATGAAATAAAAAAAGAGCTGCTTATTTAATAAGCAGCTCTACAATTTATTTTCGTAATCTATTTTAAATTTTTATAATTTTTATATCCAGACCTGTAATAATCATATAATCTTCAACATCTTCTTCTGTATCCATGTCACCACTTTCTATATACCAGTTTGTTTGCATATCATTTCCTTGTTCACCATACTCTCTAAGTAATCTTAAAATATACAGGATATGCTTAGATGAGCTAGTGTTTACATAGCTAAGCCTAAAATTAAAGAGTAACGGTTTTTTTGTTTTCGTATATTCAACTAACCAATCATAAATTGGTTGATAAAACTGAGAGCTTTCCTCAAGGTATGATTCTCCTTCAATTTCACATACACCGGTATCTGCATCAAGTTTTACAGAAGGTTTAAAGTGTGAGCCAGATTTTGCTTGTATTTCCAAATTATCCATTATTATTCTGTTTTCAAATACAATTGCTTCAATTATTTATCTTTTGATATTTCAGTGGAAAAAATTAAGAATTTTTGATTATTTCCTGCTTCAATAGCCTTTATTTCTAAATGATGACCTGAAATAAGAGCAATTTGTATTAGTCCAAAACAGTTCTTTTCACCTTTCTCAGATAATTCAATTTGCTTACGCTTAAATTCTCTCAATTGATCTCTATTCAAGCTATTTATATGCTCTATAGATTTGTTAATTGATTCAAGATCTTTATTTTCAATTAAATTGCCTGTAATAAACACATAGTTTTCACCCTTATGCTTAATAATTAATAAACCTGAACCAGAGCTACCATCTGATGCTGTTTTAACAAGTTCAACTGAATGGTCAGAAATATTTTGTGCAAGTTCTAGAAATAATTTAAAAAACTTTCTTTTTAAAACTGTATCACTATCAATTGTGGTTTCAATATTTTGTGCTAATACACCTAGAACACTTTTTTCAAAAGTACCCCTATAGGCAATTATTACCTCTTTTGAAAGCATTTCATAAAAGTCTTCCAAAAATTCAGCTTTACTTTCTATATTTACAGAGTTATCACTCATTTTAATACGCTTAAAAAATGTATCACAAAAATCAATCCCTAAGTTTATTAATTGCCCATAAAACAATTTAATAATAATACTTCACTTAATAATAAAGGATTAATTAACCCTTACTATAGTGGTTTTTGTATAAATCAGGCTAAATATACAATTTTTTTTTAAATCCTATTAAAATTATTTATAAATTTTGGGTTATTTATTCTATTGGTTACTAATAATAGATTGATAATCAGGGCGTAACTTAATTGTGCTAAATTAAATCTCTGAGATTGTATTTTATCTTGATTTAAATATTCCCCACGCTTTTTCAGCTTGATGCTCTAACATTCTATATCCATTGGATGTTAGAGCTCCATATTTTTCTCCTTTTTTAAGAAACAGGGTCTTTTCAGGATTATATACAAGGTCAAACAGTAGGTGATTGGTTTCAATAAAGTGGTATGGAATATCCGGACAGTTTTCAATATGTGGGTACATTCCTAAAGGTGTTGTATTAATAATAAGTGTATGTTTTTTTATGAGTGCTTTATTTAGCTCTCTATAATTTATAACTTCCTTATTATTAGGTTTTCTGGATACAAGTTTATAATCAATATTTCTTTTTTTAAGAACGAATGCAACTGCTTTTGAAGCACCGCCAGTTCCAAGTATTAAGGCATGTTTATGACTATTTAACAAAAATGGTTTTAATGATTCTTCAAAGCCATAAGTGTCTGTATTATAGCCTATCAGTTTAATCTCTTTATTATTCTGTCTAATTACTTTAACTGTATTAACTGCTGCAATTTGTCGGGCAGCTTCATCAATACTATCCAGATAATCTAATATGGTTTCTTTATAAGGAATGGTAACATTAAAGCCTAAAAGAGAGGGATGTTTATATATAATATTTTTAATTTCACTAATATCTTCAATAGGAAAATTTAGATAATCATAATTTAAGAGTTTCAAATGTTTAAATTTTTCTCTAAAATAAGTTTGTGAGAAAGAGTGAGATAATGGATAACCAATTAATCCAAACAGTTTCATATTAAATGATTGATTAGTATTCTACCTAAAGTGTAGAATATATAAATTAGCATAAATTTAGGACTACTGGCTTAATTCTCTATTGTCTTCTTTTACCCTATTGAAAGTAGTTTCTAGAAGAAAGATAACTAAAAAACCGGTTATTGCCATTAATATAGCATATAGCGTATGCGGGTCTTTACCGGTAAGTTCAAAAAATAAATTAGGAAGAACATTTTCCTGTTTTATGGGGATTATTTCAGCATATTGGTTGGTATGTGATAATAATGTATGTTTCCAAGGCCAAACTTTGTTTAATGAACCAATCATAAAACCTGCTAAAAAGGCAACTGTTATATTGTGGTATTTTTTTAATAACCAGGATAGTACATTCGAGAAACTTATTAGTCCAACCACAGCACCAATCCCAAAAGTAAGTATATAGCTAATTTTAAAATCAGTAACAGCAGATAAGATAAATTTATATTGTCCCATTAACAGCAAAATAAAACTTCCCGAAATTCCCGGTAGAATCATTGCACAAATAGCGATCATTCCTGATATGAACACAAACCAATAAGGACTATCCTCTACTTCGGGTACAGGAGTAATTTCAGTGACAAAATAGGCAATTATAGTACCTATAATAATGGCTAGAACTATTTTGTAATCCCATTTATTAATTTGTTTAGCAACATAAATTGCTGACGCTACTATTAAACCAAAGAAAAAAGACCAGATTAAAATAGGATATTCATCTAAAAGGAAATGTAATAATTTTGCCAGTGAAAAAATACTTATTGCTATACCGGTAAATAAAACAGACAGAAAAGTACCGTTAATAGAGCTCCAAAAGGCTTTAAATCCATCAGAAAATAATAATTTAACATTTACCCAGTTTAAGGATTTTATTGAACTAAGCAATTCCTCATAGATCCCTGAAATAAAGGCAATTGTTCCTCCTGATACTCCTGGAACAACATCTGCTGCTCCCATTGCCGAGCCTTTTAATAGAATTACGATATAATCTTTAATATTTCGTGCCATAATTTGTAATGTATGCTTGCTGCAAATATAGTAATTCTTAACAAAGTGTATTATAAAGATTATAAATAGTTATAAACAATTTCGTAAAAGGAAAGTATTGCTAATTTAAGGATTATAGATATTATACCGGGTTTTTTGGTCATTTGAAAAAACAAGAACAAAGCTATTTCTACTTACTTAGTGTTTGCACGAAAACTATGCTTTTCTAATGTTTCTGAGAAAACGCTGTATTTTTGAGTAGCTTATAAAAAAACGACAAGAACAAGGCTTGTGAAACCTTGAAAACAGTGAGTTTACTTTTGTAAATAATCTTTTTTCAAAGTGAGCATAACGTAGTTATTGGTGTTTTCTTATAGCCACTACTTATGGATGTTCTTTTGTAAGCACTCGTTAATAAAATTTGATAACTAATATTAAATAATAAATATGTGATTACATTCAGACTATCAAATATTTATCATAATTAATGTAATAATAAAAGTATTCTGGCATTTTAATAATAAGTTTATTACTTGTATTTTTGTAATATTGTACAATATTCAAGTAAAATCAGAAAACTTATTAAAGATTTTTAATGGAGAACTTTATCGTATCAGCTAGAAAATATCGTCCTGCAACATTTAACTCTGTTGTTGGACAAAAATCCTTAACAACTACTTTAAAAAATGCGATTAAAAATAATCATTTAGCACATGCTTATCTTTTTTGTGGCCCCAGAGGAGTTGGAAAAACAACCTGTGCCAGGATTTATGCAAAAACGATTAATTGCCAAAATTTGAGGGATAATATTGAACCATGTAATGAATGTGAATCATGTATTTCGTTTAATGAAAACCGTTCATATAATATTCATGAATTAGATGCTGCTTCAAATAATTCAGTTGAAGATATTAGATCGCTTATTGAACAGGTGAGGATCCCACCACAGTTAGGAGAAAAAAGTGTTTATATTATTGACGAGGTACATATGTTATCATCTCAGGCATTTAATGCGTTTTTGAAAACACTTGAAGAACCGCCAAAACACGCTATATTCATACTTGCAACTACTGAAAAACATAAAATTCTTCCAACTATTTTATCAAGATGCCAGATATTTGATTTTAATAGGATAAAGGTTGAAGATATTACTGAACATCTTGAATTTGTTGCAAAAAGTGAAAAAATTGAAGCAGAACATGATGCTTTGAATATAATTGCTCAAAAAGCAGATGGTGCTATGCGTGATGCATTATCTTATTTTGATCAAATTGTTAGCTTTTCAGGAAGCAAAATAACTTATGAAAATGTTATTGAAAACCTAAATGTTTTGGATTATGATTATTATTTTAAGCTTACTGAAGCTTTTATTAATAATGAACATACGAAAGCATTATTGATTTTTAATGAGATTTTGGAAAAAGGTTTTGATGGTCACCATTTTATAACCGGCTTATCAAAACATTTAAGAGATTTATTAGTAAGTAAAGATCCTCAAACTGTTGAACTGCTTGAGGTGGGAGCAAGTATAAAGGAAAAATATCTTAATATGGCTCAAAATGCTACGCTAATGTTTTTATTACAGGCACTAAATATTACAAATGAAAGTGACTTGAAATATAAAGTAAGTCAGGATAAGCGTTTGCACGTTGAATTAGCTATTTTTAATTTATGCAGGATAACAAATAAGGCTGTTGAACAAACAAAAACAAATGTAACTCAAGTTATAGCTACTGATAAAAAAAAAGAGGAAGTAACTGAAGAGCTTCCAAAAAAAGAAGAGCTTAAAAAGACATCAAGCTCTGTTTCAATAAAAGGTGTATTAAAAGGTGATTTCAAGCCTGTAAAAAAAGAGATTGAACAAAAAGAAGATGAAAAAATAAAGCAAAACCAGCAGGATACAAATGAAATTATACAAGCCGAACAGAGTTTTGGTGAAACTGAACTGGTTGAAGTTTGGAATTCGTATGCACAAAGTATTAAAGCAGATAAGCCACGATTAAATAGTATATTAAAGTCATCAAAACCTATTTTAGGCGAAAAATTTATAATTACTTTTAAGTTAGACAATGATTTTCAAAAACAGGCAATTGAGAAAGAGGAAAATGAAATTGTACGTAATCTGCAAAAGAAACTGAATAATGGAAAAATTAAACTGGATATAATTATATCAAAAGAAGCGACAAAAAAGCTACTATACACTGATATTGATAAATATAAATACCTTAATGAAAAAAATGCAAACCTTAATAAATTAAAGCAACAATTTAATCTCGATTTCTAAGTTAACTTGAGAATATCATTAATTTTGTTACTTTTTTTGCTTACCAAAATTATCTTGAAAAAAGAAATTAGGGCTTATTTTGCAGATATAGGCTACTGCGGATAATTGAAAAATAATAAAAAATAAACACATGAAAAAGGGAGTTTTATTATTGTTCACAGCACTAATTTTAAGTTTCAATGCATTATCACAAGAAAAACCGAAGAATGTAAAAGATGATCCTATCAATCGGGTTATTTATGAACACAATATGTTGGTTAATCCTGTTACCGGAAAAATACCTGATAATATTAAAGAAGAAGAGAGAAAATTTATAAAAAGTCAAAATTTTAGAAAAAATCTTAAAGGAACTAAAGCTACAAATTGGGTGCATCGTGGCCCCTTTAATGTTGGAGGAAGAACAAGAGCATTGGCAATTGATGTAAGCAGTGAAAACATTATTCTTGCTGCTGGTGTTTCTGGTGGAATGTGGCGTTCAACAGATGGTGGGAGTTCATGGACAAAAACTACAGCTAGTTCTGATTTGCATAGTATAACAGCCATTGCTCAGGATACTAGATCCGGACATACCAATATCTGGTATTATACTACAGGTGAGCGCCTGGGTAATTCTGCCGGAGATGCAGGTGCACTATATAGAGGTAATGGTCTGTTCAAATCTATTGATAATGGTATCTCCTGGTTTGAAATTGTTTCAACAACGGCAAACTCTCCACAAAGTTTAATAAATAATTTTCAGTATTGCTGGAATGTGAAAGTAAATCCGCAAAATGCTTATGTTTATGTTGCGAGCTATGGTATGATATTCCGCTCAATTGATGGTGGTGATTCATGGTTAGAGTCATTAAGTGGTGAACCTCCTATATTTAACGAATCTGCTGATTATACTGATATTGAACTTAGTAGCACGGGTATTGTTTATGCAACATTAAGTAATAATACAGTAAATCAGGGAATATTTAGGTCTGTAGACGGTTTAAGCTGGACGGATATTACACCTGATGATATGCCTGTTAATTATAATAGAATTGTTTTGGATATAGCAGCAAGTGATGAAGATCTAGTGTATTTTCTTGCGAATACTCCGGGCTCAGGTATAAATAACCATAGTTTGTGGAAATATCAATATCTTTCGGGTGATGGAAGTGATGTTGGTGGTATTTGGACAAATCTATCAAATCAAATTCCTGATTTAGGTGGGTTTTCTGGTGATTTTGACTCACAGAATTCATATGATTTATTAATAAAGATTAAACCTGATGATGAAAATTTTGTTATTATAGGAGGAGTCAATTTATTTAGATCAACCGATGGCTTTAATACTACTGAAAATACTGCATGGATAGGAGGGTACACGCCAAGCAATGACTCAAATGATTCATATAGTTATCATCATGCAGATCAGCATTCATTGGTATTTTATAATTCTAATCCTGACAAAGTAATTTCAGGTCATGACGGTGGTCTCAGTTTAACTAACAATATTAATTCTGATAATATTGGTCTTGAAAAAGTTAGTTGGACATACTTAAATACAGGTTACTTAACCACTCAGGCCTATGCTATAGCTATAGATCAGGAAAATTTTAATGATAATAAAATCTTAGCAGGTTTTCAGGATAATGGAACCTGGTCAACAAATAGTGCCGATGGTTTTGTAAGCTGGGAAAGTATATTAGATGGAGATGGTGCTTATTGTGCTTTTGGTAATGAGGGATTGTCATGGTATTCATCTTTTCAATATGGTGTAATCTATATTGATGTTTATGATTTTGAGGGGGATTATGATTATTGGACAAGGGTAGATCCTAATGGTGCTGCTAATCCATTATTTCTTACACCGTTTGTATTAGACCCCAATAATACAAATATCATGTATTATCAAGGAGGTGATATTATTTGGAGAAACTCGGACTTAACAGGAATTCCTAAATTTAGTAATAACTCGGCAACAACCAACTGGACGTCAATGTTAAACTCTAAAATAACAGGAAGTACCATTACGGCTATAAGTATTTCAAAAACTCCTGCAAACACACTTTATTATGGTGGTGCTAATGGAAAACTGTTTAAAACAGTTGGTGCTGCTATAGGTGATCCCAATTCCGTAGAAATTACGGATAGCCGTTTTCCTGAAGGGAATATTGGTTGCATATATGTTAACCCTAAAGATGCAATGGAAATCTTTGTGACATTTACAAATTATAGTGTAGTAAGTGTTTGGCACTCAATTGATGGTGGACAAAGTTGGGAGTCAATTAGTGGGAATTTAGAAGAAAATCAGGATGGCTCGGGTAGTGGCCCATCAGTAAGATGGTTTTCAATCCTGGAAATAGATACAAATAATCATATTTATTTTGTAGCGACAAGTATCGGTTTACTTTCTACAACTTTATTGGATGGTGATAATACTTTTTGGACACAAGAGGCTGAAAATACGATTGGAAATGTTGTAGTTACCATGATAAAAACAAGAGCCGATGGTACTGTCGTTGTTGGAACACATGCTAATGGAGTTTATAGTACCCAATATGATGTAGGAGTATCAACTAAAGAAAATAAGTTTATTAATTCGGTAAAGGCAAAAGTTTACCCAAATCCATCAAATGGAATTTTTAATATTGAAGTCAAAGGTGAGTATTTGGCAGATTACCATATAGCTATTTATGATATGTATGGCAAAGCAGTTTATTTCAGCAAACAAAAAAACGTGTTGTCAATAAACCAGCAAATTGATTTACAAAAACATGCCAAAGGAATATATAATGTTGAAATTGTGAAAGATGGAAGGGCGAGTAGCTATAAAGTTGTTTTAAAATAGGGATTAATTTTAATACATTCAATTTTTTTGTTTAGAAGCTAAAATGTTAAAGTGCTCAGTTTCAGTATGCAGTTCTGTAAAGACTGCCTACTGAGCACTGAGTACTTTTGTTTTTATTAATTTTTGATG
>JAOZNO010000660.1 GCA_029933755.1 Bacteroidales bacterium
ACTTTCAAAAGCCTTACTGAAAACGCTTGCATTAAAATCTGTAATCCCGTCACTTTTAAATTTAGTGGCCAAATTAACAGCTAAAGCATAGCTTACCGAATCAGTTTGGTTTTTTAGCTTAAGCTCGTTCTGGGCAAATGTGAAAAATGGTAAAAGTGTTAAGAGTAGTAATGTTAATTTTGTTTTCATAAATTTGTATTGAATTATTAACTTTTTATTATTTGTGTGGCAAACGTAATTAAAAAAAAAGAAAAACCGGAATTTGACCGATTTTTCTTTTTTTTAAAAGCTCAATATGTTTTGTTCTTGTCTTTATGTAATTTGATCGAAAACTCCAATTTCGTCGTTATGCTCATCTTAAAAACCCGTCATTTACATGAGTAAACTCCTGATTTTTAAGATTTCACAAGCCTAGAACTTGGAATTTTCCATTCAAACACTTCGTTTCCGTTCAGGCACTAATTAAACAAGATTGCAAAAATATGTTTAGATTCTCTACGTAATATTAGTCTTCAAGATCAAAATCAATTGGGTCTTTATTTGATCCAAAGCTAAGTGGCATTGAAAAGCCGATATATGGTGAAACATAATCCTTCGTTTCAAACTTTCCTGTTTCATTATTTAATACCCATGTATATTTGTAATCTAAACCAATAATCAGGAATCTGTTCATCTTATATGCCACACGTGCTGTTGCCAAAGAGTAATTGTCAAATACAAGTGCGTCTTTTAATGAAGTTAAGCCACCTTTAATGTATTGGCCTTTTACTACAAATTTTTCAAATAATTTTGATGCATCAAAATGTAAGGTAAGAACTCCTGGGGCTATTTTACTCGCATTGTCAGGTATCATTAAAGAGCCTCCAAGTAAAACCTTTTCCATAATCACACCTGTTAATGAACCATAAATCCCTTTCTTTCCATTTGTTTGAGCAAGTCCAACTAGTTTCCTGTCCTTTGCCGCTTCATAACCTGCATTATAAAATTGCGGACTAAAAAATTCGTTGTACCAAAGTCTTTCTATCTTTGCTTGTAATTGTAAGGTTTTTGCACCTAAATTAAATCTGAAATCAGCACCAATACTAAAACCACTACCGCTATCATAATTGTTTGTTCCTGCAACGTCGTTACCTGCAATTAATGGATTTTCATCATCTACACCTGTTAATCTTAAGCTGTCAGCAATATAATTTAATTCTGTCTGTAATAATTCAGAAGTGTTTTTTTGTAACACACCGTATTGTGTGTAAACTTTTAATTGCATAAAGGTGTTATTAATTGGGCGAACACCCATGTCAACAGACCATGCTGCTTGTCCGGCTTCAATAAATTGATTCTGTTTTGAGGTTGAGTCTGTTAGTGCAATCATTGTTGCATCATGGTCGGTAACATATGTAAAGCCAATATCAGCAGTCTTTACAATGGGTATTCCTGTTTTAGCTAATGGTTTAACATAGGGTCTAAAAGCTAAAAGGTTGAACGAAGTCTTGTCAAAATCACTATATAAGCCTTCAATTCCAATCATGTCGCCAATTAGAACGTCAAATGTTGCACCTATTTTTCTTTTATCAAAACTAATAACATTCGTGTAATTGTCAAGTAAAATACCATAACCCATGTACGAATTTTCTAGTGAGCCCACTCTGATATAAACCGGGTCTTTTTTCTTAACACCATAACGAACATAGTTGATAATTCGTAACCAACCTACACCGTCCTGGAATTCATCTTTTCTGAAACTCCAGTCTTCAGTGCTAAACATGATGGGGATATCCAATCCAATACCAAATTTTCCAAAATTTAAATCAGGTCGAATTCTCATTCCAACAAAACTTTCATCACCAATTTTAGAATAACCCAAAAAAGCTCCTAGTGCACTTTCTTTATCCAGGCCACCACTAGCAAAGTCAAAGGCATCAAATCCACCTAGCTGATCGGTTAATCCTTCAGTTATTTCATCTGTTTCTTCTTGCGCCTTAACTGTAAAGTTAATTGCGACAATAAATAGTAAGGTCAAAAAGAGATAATAAATATTATTTTTTTTCATAATTTATTTGATTTGGTTAATATATTTAATTTTAATAACGTGTTTTGTTTGAAAATATTTGTAGGCATTATAAAGTATAGACGGAAAAAGTAATAAAAAGGTTTCAAATACTTTTAGATTTTATTCAATAAGTATCAAAAACTAACTAATATAAACTTCCAGTAATTTAGTTTTTCCTTGAGGAATTAATCTGATATTTTTTAAAGCTGCAGGTAATAAGATCGTTTCGCCATATTCTACTGCCTCAATGTCATTTTTATTATATTTAATTTCAAAACGGCCTTCTATACAAATATAAATTACAAAAGAATCAATCAAATTATAATCTTTATCTAAGGGTGCATCAAATTCTAATATGTTTGTTGTAAAGTAAGGGCATGTTAATATGTTTGATGTTTTATTTAGTTGGTGTTTGTAATCTGTTTTATAGCTTTTATATACCTTAAAATCAATTACATCAAGTGCTTGTTTCGTGTGTAATTCGCGTGGTTTGCCATCACTACCTAAACGCCCCCAGTCATAAATCCGGTAGGTAAGGTCAGATGTTTGTTGAATTTCAGCTAGTAAAACATTCGGGCCAATAGCATGCACTCTGCCCGGAGGTATAAAAAAAGAATCACCTTTACTTAGCTTTTCAACATTTAAAATGTCTTTTAGTTTGCCCGAGTTTAAAGCAGTTACATATTCAGCTTTACTAAGTTCTTTTGAAAAACCAGTAATGAGTTCCGCATCTTTTCCTGCTTGAACGATATACCACATTTCTGTTTTCCCCTTTGACTGATGATGCTCTTCTGCGTAATCATTGTCAGGGTGAACCTGTATGGAAAGGTCATCATTGGCATCAATAAACTTAATTAATAAAGGAAACTCATTCCCATATAACTCATAAATTTTATCACCCACAAGGTCGCCCATGTATATTTCAGTTATTTCGTTCAGATTGTTTTCTGCTAAAAACCCATTCGAAACAATCGAAATGTCATTACCGTGAGCTGAAATCTCCCAACTTTCACCTATGTCCTTTTGCTCATCACAGTTCTTATTGAGTATTTTCTTAAGTTTATTACCACCCCATATTTTTTCTTTATATATAGGGCTGAACTTTAATGGGTATAGTTTTTTCATTTGTTTTAT
>JAOZNO010000661.1:0-1931 GCA_029933755.1 Bacteroidales bacterium
CCTAAATTATCGGGACAAACAGTTATGAAACTATTGCAGGAATTTAACATTAACCCTTTGTGGCTGTATGGCGAAAGTAATAAAAAATACCTGAATCCAAACACTACCGATGTAATGCCTAAAGTGATTACTGTGGATAATACCGGAAATGAAAATATATTAATGGTAAATGTCAAAGCTGCTGCTGGTTACCCCGATAATATCCGTGATCAAAATTGGTTTGAAGAATTACCTGCATTCAGTATTCCTTTAGAAAGATACAGAAATGCCAGTTTCAGGAGTTTTCAGGTGGAAGGCGATAGTATGATGCCCGTGCTAAAACCAGGTGAATGGGTTATGGGTAAGGCTGTTAGTAGTTTAGCTGATGTAACTGACGGAGCTATTTGTGTAGTTATACTAAGCGATAGCGTACTGGTAAAAAAAATACAGAAAGATACTAAGAGTAAAGGTTTAAGTCTTATTTCATTTAATCCCGAATATCCTGTAATAAAAGTTGAAGCTCATCAGTTACAAGAACTTTGGCAGGTAAATAGTAAGATTACTTTTGATTTAGAAAGCAATATAAGTAACTTTTTTTCACAACAAATTCAACAAAGTATTGAAGAATTAAAAGATGAAATTAGAAGTTTGAAGGGCTAAGTTTATAATACAGCCAAAATTAATAAAGGATATAATGAACAACTTAAAGATATTAATCATAATCTTTTTTTTAGTGCTATTTTCTTGTAAAACAGAAAATAAAAAAAGAGTTATCCCTATAAATACAGAACAATTATTAGTCGTAATAACTGATTCTGTATCATCTTCATTGGGTTTAATTTATGGGTTTGAGAAATTAACTGAAGATGCAAATTTTACACAGGTATTTAATGGCTTTAAAATAAGCCTTGGGAAAAATGGTCTGGCCTGGGGAAAAGGTTTGCACCCCATAAATGCCGATATGGAAGATTTTAAAAAGGAAGGAGATATGAAGAGTCCGGCAGGAGTTTTCCTGTTGGAAAGTGTTTTTGGCTTTAAGCCTGTTGAGAAAATGAACCATTTGAAAATGCCATATCTACAAATTACTGAGATGCTGGAATGTGTTGATGATAAAAACTCAAAATATTATAACAAAATAATAGAACGCAATAAAGTTGATACAATAGATTGGAATTCTTCGGAAAAGATGATAAAATATGGTAAATGGTATGAACAAGGGATTGTGGTAGCTCATAATAAAGTTGAAACGGAATCAGGATGCGGTTCTTGTATATTTATCCATAATATGGTAGAGCTAAACGAAACAACTGTTGGATGCACCGAGATAGATACAGTTAATTTAAAAGCAATAATTAACTGGCTTGATATTAAGAAAATCCCGGTTTTTGTTCAATTGAGCTCCGAGGATTATAAGATTTATAAAAACAAATGGGAACTACCACTTATTAGGGAATAATGTCAGATAAAAACCAAACAAAGGATTTTACTAATGAGCTTACTATATCTGCATCACGGAGTAGTGGGTCTGGTGGGCAGAATGTAAACAAAGTAAATACCAAGGTTGAAGTACGTTTAAATATTACAGACTCGAATTTACTTTCTGATGAAGAAAAAGCATTATTATTTGAAAAATTGACAAATAAAATTAACAAACTGGGTGAATTAATCGTAGTAGCACAATCGGAACGAACACAATTACAAAACAAGGAAAGAGCAATAGAAAAACTGAATTTATTGATTGCAAATGCTTTAAAAGTTGAAAAAAAACGCAAAAAAATAAAAATCCCAAGATCTGTAAAAGAAAAGCGATTAAAAGATAAAAAACTAAAATCTGAAAAGAAAGATAAGCGGAAACCTCCTGAAATGTAATTTGCTCCATAGCTCTTATAGGCAATTTTTTGAAGCTCACAAAATGAGCGTCATTGCGATGGCGAAGCCAAAAGCAATCTCCT
>JAOZNO010000661.1:1941-3181 GCA_029933755.1 Bacteroidales bacterium
AAAAAAGATAAGAGGAAAGCACCTGAAATGTAATGTACCACAGCTCTCCTGAGCTGTGTTTAAAAATGCTTGGAAAGCTGTTCTACAATACACGCACAACGAACGTCATTCCGAGGAGGTACGACGAAGGAACGGCTTTAGCCTTCACGTAAGTAATCCCCAACAGTTACGAAAGTGGAAAATTTATTTGAGTTGACAGCAATGGTTCTTTTGGGGATTGCTTCCTCATTCTTCGTCGCAATGACGAGCAATGATTGGGCATACTTCTTGGCTATAGCACATCAATGAGCTATAAATTGGAGAATTGCAAAGTAATTACAAGCTGAGTAGTTGTTTTGTTATCAATAAATAATTTATATTGTTTAATGAAAGCTTCAATATCTATACCCAAATAGATACCCTGTTGAGAGTGTAATTTAGAGAGTGCTTTTTTAGTTAATTGTGAAACACCTGTGGCATTTGATTCTATTCCTTTTAGTAAAGCTACTGCTAACTGAATAATTCCTTGTAGGAAAATGCCTTCGGGTGATTTTTTGCCGGTTTCCAGCCATAGTTTTTCCAAGACTTCGTGTACTTCCCAATAATATTGATGGTTAAACAGATCGATAGCATACAGGTAGTGTTCTGATTTTTGCCAATTTGCAGCAGAAAATTTCAAACCATTTTCGGGTAAGTTCGGTATATGTTTTTTATTGGGGTTCTTATTTGGGTGTATCTTATATTTAGGTATGTACTGCCATGCAGGCAGTGGAAGGTTTGTATAACGCTTGTTTTTCATTAGCACGTGGCAACTTTTTTAAGTTTTAAATAAATGTGTTCAACAAAAAAAGAACTTTAAATTAGCAGTTCTACTACCATTTTAGTAGGTGCTTCACCATAAGGTGATTATTAGCATAAAGTCACCATGGTTATTCGTTGATTTGTTTATCTGTTTATGACTGGCATAATTATGCAATATAAGCATATAAGGGCATAAACAAATAAACGTATAAACAAATGACCATCATGCATTTCAATTAATGACAACTTCTAAGTTTGCAGTAGTACCAAATTAGCTTTTATTTTCCTGCTTCGTTATCAGGCTTGCTATCATCTGCTGGATAATACGTAGAAAAGTATGTCAGAACATCTGTATATTTGTAATAAGTAGTTTGACAAAATTATTTGTATACTTTATTAAGCTAAGGTCTTGATTAAAAGAATATATGAATCTAAATAAATAGGTCTGAGACCTTATTTA
>JAOZNO010000662.1 GCA_029933755.1 Bacteroidales bacterium
TTTCTACTAAGGTTTAAAATAAAAAATAAGGTTTTTAAACTATCGCTAAATATATCTATAAAAACCTTATTTTAAGAGTTTTAACCTTAATAGAAATGATGAATCCAAGTAAATTCAACCTTATTCCCTTATTTGTATCTGATAAAAAGTTCCTTAACTAAACGACATTGATTAGGATATTGTTTTTCAAGGGTCAGTTGTTCTGAATCTTAACCTGCAAAATACACTTGTAAAATATGACAAAAATAATTTTTTTGACACAATGCTTTAATGACTTATTATCAGCAGTATATAACAGTTTTGTCATCTTTTATGAATAAAGCAGGTTAAAATATTTATAATCCTCTTCACTGTAAAATCATTTTAAACTGTCTTTATTATGTGAACGAGATAAATATGAAAGAAAAAATTGAAATAATAATTGTAAAATATTTACAAAATCAGTGCAATGTTTCAGAAACTGCATTATTAACTGAGTGGATAAATGAAAGCTTAGAGAATAAAGTGTATTTTGAACAAATGGAAACTGTTTGGAATAGCATTGAGATTAAAAGTAATATTGATAAGGTAAGTCCTGAAAAAAGCTGGAATGAATTACGTAGCTTAATTGACAAGGAGGATAGTAAGTTGCAAAATACGATTGGTCAACAAAAGCGAATTCTTACTTTGGGTGCAATATTGCGTGTTGCCGCTGTAGTCCTAATAAGCTTTGGCTTGTCCTGGTTTGCATTTTATGCATATTACCAAAAAATATTTGATGTGTCTGAAGGCATGCTTGAAGTTAGCGTAGGGAAAGGTTCAAAATCAATGGTTAAATTAACAGATGGTACTACCATATGGCTAAATTCTGAAACGACAATAAAATATCCTGACAAATTCGCAAATAATCAACGTGATGTTTACATTGAAGGCGAGGCCTTTTTTGAAGTTGCAAAAGATAAAACAAGGCCTTTTATTGTTCATACTTCCGATATGGATATGGTTGTTTTGGGTACTTCTTTTAATGTGAAATCATATCCCGATGAAGGAACAATTGAAACTACTTTAATTGAGGGTTCTTTAAGGATTGAAAAAGAATTGAAATCGGGAAAAAAGCAACTTATTTCTTTGAAACCAAATCAAAGAATAACATTTGTTAAAGAAGAAGGGCGAATATTATTGAAAGATTTGAATGAAAATAAAGAGTTAAAATCAAGCAATAAAAAGGAAGAACTGACAGAAAAGCAAAATGAATCTGAATTACCTATTTTAAAGCGTAAAGAAAAAATTTTAGTATCTGAAAATGTAGACCCTGAGGTATTTGTTTCTTGGAAAAATAATAAATTAATTTTTAAGGATGAGCCATTTGAAAGTATTGCCGTGAAGTTAGAAAGGTGGTATAATGTTAAAATAATTATTAAAACTGAAAAACTGAAAAACTACCGTTTTACGGGAGTTTTTGAAAACGAAACTGTTGAACAGGCAATTTCTGCATTACAACTAACAACAAACTTCAAATATAAATTTGATAAAAATAAGATTGTTATTGAATAAATCATTAAATGAGTTGTGTAACACAGCAACTCTTTTAAAATTGTTTGCTGAAAATTGAAAACTTTAATCTTTGTATTAAAATAAAAAGATCTTTGATTTAAAAGGATAACCTAATTTACTAACCAATTTTATATGCCTATGACAAAAGCCTAATTAAAAAACAAAAAAAAACCGAAAAATGCACTAACATTTTCCGGTAAATTCAAGTTAATGCCGACTGTTTATCAGTAAATATTTAGTCGGCGATTGTTTAATTATAACCTACAAATTTATGAAAAAATTACTATTAATTATGAGACTATCTATATTTATTTTGATGATAAGTGTATTTCAAGTCTCCGCTACTGGTTATTCCCAGGCAAGTAAACTATCCGTAAGCCTGGATAATGCCTCATTAGCAGAAGTTTTTGCTAATATTGAGAGCACTAGTCAATTCAAATTTTTATATCGAAAAGATTACTTAAATCTTAACAAGAGAATTGATGTAAATGTCGAAAATCAGAAAGTGGAGGATTTATTAGATGATATTTTATCAAATTATGATAATTTATCATATTCAATTTTAAACGACAATTTAATTGTAATAGCTCCTTCGCAAATTGCTAAGGAAATTACAGGTGTCATAACTGATTCTGACGGAAATCCCGTTCCCGGAGCTTCTGTTGCTGTAAAAGGTACTAGCTTGGGAACTATAACAGATATGGACGGTAAGTTTGCTATTACTGTTCACGAGGGAGCTACCTTAATCGTTTCTTTTATGGGAATGAAAACCAAAACAGTAGTTGTTGGTTCATCATCAGTGATTAATGTTACTCTAGAGGCCGATGAAGTTGCCTTAGATGATGTAATTATTACTGCCTTAGGTATTAGCCGTGAAAAAAAATCACTTGGTTATTCTGTTAGTGAAGTTGAAGGAGATGATTTAAGAATCGTACCACAAGAAAATGTGGTAAATGCCTTAAATGGTAGAGTGTCAGGTGTGCAGATTAATAATACAGGTGGAGCAGGTTCGTCTGTAAAAGTTATTATACGTGGTGCTTCATCACTTACTACTGACAATCAACCATTATTTGTGGTTGATGGTGTGCCAATTGCTAGTCAATTGAGTAATATTGGTAGTGTTGGAAGTGGAGTTGCGGTAGATTATGGTAATGCAATTGCCGACATAAACCCCGACGATATTGAAAGTATCTCAGTTCTTAAAGGGCCAAGTGCTGCTGCGTTATATGGTACCAGAGCTGGTAATGGTGTTATACTTATAACAACCAAATCAGGTAAAAAAGGTAAAGGAGTGGGTGTAACTTTTAGTACAAATACTGTTGTTGAAAAGCCTTATAAGTTTATGGATATTTGGACTGGTAAGTTTGCAAATGGCTACAGGCCTGATCCTAATACAACAGTCATTGATGAAACTTCAATTGGTGGTGTAGGCCCAGCCTTAGATGTTGGAAACACTGCAATTCAATGGCCATATACAGCTGAGGAATTATCGAGTGGTATTCCGGTTGCTAAACCATTAGTTTCAAAAGGTATGGATAATGCTAAAAATTTCTTTGAAACAGCCATTACATCTACCAATACGATATCTCTTCAGAATAGTAGTGATAAATTAGATTATCGTTTGTCATATACTAATATGCAGCA
>JAOZNO010000043.1 GCA_029933755.1 Bacteroidales bacterium
GTAAAAGTTGATTTTTTCAGAAATATTTCTGTTCGGAAGCTATTCATTTTGTAAATTTATGTTTTCTAATTGCTAAGGTATAAAATACAATCAATAAATTAGAAACATGCAAGAAACAATACAAATAAAAACAGACAAGCAAAATGGTTTGTATGATATAACGGCAGAGGTGCTGAAATTTGTTGAGAAGAGTGGAGTGAGTACCGGATTAGTAAATGTTTATGCTCAGGGAGCAACAGCTGCAATAATGATTCAAGAGAACTGGGATCAATCCGTTCAAAATGATGTGATTAACTTATTGCAAAAACTTATACCTAATGGTGTTTGGCAGCACGATGCTCAGGATGGAAATGGTGATGCACATTTGAAAGCCGGAATTGTTGGTCCAAATGAGACGATCCCTATTATCAATGACAAATTGGGTTTGTCAACCTGGCAAAATATTTTCTTTTGTGAATTTGATGGGCCACGAAATGTAAGAAATATTATTGTTACTATATTCAAAGATTGTTAATACTTGTAAAAAAGCCTGTTTAATTCGAGTTGATGGTGGAAAAAGTGAATATAGGTATTTGATTATCATGAAAAAATAAATTTACACCCTTAAATAATTGGTCGTGTGTGAAAAAATATCGAAATTTGCCAACTGCTAAAAATGATGCTTGTTGATAATTTGAAGAATTTTTATTATATTTAACCTCTATGAGTTATATACAATTTGATAAAACCCAATTAATTAATTTAAAGTATTCTCTGGGTAAGGAATTTATACGTTCAAACCGTGCAGGAACTTATGCCAGTAGTACGATTATAAATTGTAATACAAGAAAGTATCATGGTCTGTTGATTTGTCCCATGGATAATCTTGATGGAGATAAGCATGTATTACTATCTGCCCTTGATGAAACAATTATTCAACATGAAAAAGAGTTTCATTTGGCGGTACGGAAATATCCTGGTGGTGTTTATCATCCCGGACATAAGTATTTACGTGATTTTACATCGGAACCCATTCCTACTTTGGTTTACAGGGTAGGCGGTGTTATACTTCAAAAGGAGATGCTGTTGGTTGAAGAAACAGAACAAGTACTTATCAGATATACACTTATTGATGCTCATTCACCTACAAAAATAAAATTGCATCCATTTCTGGCTTTCCGTAATATTCATAAACTTAGTAAGTCAAACTTAGATGTGAATTCAAAATTTGATTTTATTTCAAATGGAATAAAAACAAGAATGTACGATGCATACCCATATTTGCACATGCAAACTTCTAAAAAAGCAGAATATGTTCATGCCCCTAATTGGTATTATGATATTGAATATTCAGAAGAAGAAAAAAGAGGCTATGAATTTTCTGAAGACTTGTTTGTTACTGGTTATTTTGAGTTTTCAATTAAAAAAGGTGAAAGTGTTGTGTTCTCTGCAAGTTTGAAGGAAGTTGCGGGATCGTCTCTTAAAAGAAAATTTACAACGGAACTTAATAAACGAATTCCCAGGGATACATTTGAAAATTGTCTTACTAATTCTGCTCAACAGTTTATCTTGCGTAAGGGAAAGAAAACAGAAATAATTGCAGGTTTTCCGTGGTTTGGTTCATGGGGAAGAGATACTTTTATTTCCTTGCCGGGATTAACTTTAGCCGTAGGAGATACAAAAACAGCAAAAGATGTTTTAGATACTTTATCAAAGCAAATAAAAAATGGATTGTTTAAAAATATGGGTAGTCATGATGATGCTGATTTGAATTCAGTTGATGCTCCTTTATGGTATTTTTGGGCAATTCAGAAATATGCCAAACAAACGAATAAACTGAAACAGGCTTGGGAAGATTATGGCTCAAAAATGGAGTCAATACTTGATCATTATAAAAAAGGTACTATTTATAATATAAAAATGCATGAAAACCATCTTGTTTGGGCCGGACAAAAAGGAAAAGCTCTTACATGGATGGATGCTATGGTTGATGGAGAAGGTGTTACGCCTCGAATAGGTTACGATGTTGAAATTAATGCTCTTTGGTATAATGCAATCATGTTTGCTTTGGATGCGGCTAAAGCTGCCGGAGACAAAAAGTTTATTAAAGCCTGGCAAGATATTCCTAAAAAAGTAAAAGAATCGTTTATTGATTGTTTTTGGTTAGAGAATAAAGGACAACTATTAGACTATGTTGATGATGGAATGATTGATAAGGCTGTACGACCCAATCAAATATTTGCAGTATCATTGTCTTACTCAATGCTGGATGAATTTCAAATGAAGAGCATTGTTGATAGAGTTAAGGCTGAGCTATTTACCCCAAAGGGCTTGCGTACACTATCTCCGAAAAATAGGTATTATCAAGGGGTTTATCAGGGAGATCAAAAAAGTAGAGATAGTGCCTATCATCAGGGAACTGTTTGGCCTTGGTTAGGCGGACATTTTTGTGAAGCTCATTTACGTGTATATGGTAAGCAGGGTTTACAGCTTGTGAAAGATTTTTATAAAGGTTTTGAGAGCGATATGAATCAGGCTGGAATTGGTTCAATCTCGGAGATTTATGATGGGAATCCGCCTCATTTACCAAAAGGTGCAATCTCTCAGGCATGGAGTGTGGCCGAATTGCTTCGGATAAAAACAATGATTGATACATTTGAAAGTAGAGCGTAAAAATTAGAAGTTTTAAATCACTGTTTTCTGAAAAAACTGATTGTGTTATAAGGCTAGTAAGTCTTAAAGAAATAAAAGGAGAAATCAATGAAAATACTAATGTTTGGCTGGGAATTTCCGCCACATATAACCGGAGGACTTGGAACAGCTTGTTATGGTTTAACAAAAGCTTTGTCATCTTTTGATAATATGAATATCTCTTTTGTTGTACCCAAAGCTTATGGCGACGAAGACGGTTCTGTTGCTGATATACTAAGTGCAGAGTCTGTTGCTGTCAATGAAACGATTATCCATGAGCGGGAAAATAAATTTAAGCAATCTATTATAGGTGTGCATTCTGATAATGAAACCAGTTTGTCAGAACATGAAGATATTTTTGAGAGAATAAAATATATAGAAGTTAATTCTGCTATAAAACCTTACATGTCACCTGAACAATTTGAGCAGTATCTAAAAGAAGAGAAAATTACTGATAAGCAATTAACTGTTACAAAAGAAGGCAAAGTTGTATATTATGTTGATGGAAAAGAAGTTGTAATAAAACTCCCCTCGGACTATTTAAGGAGTGATAAAAAATCATTTTTTAGTTTTAGTGGTAAGTATGGGAAAAGTCTGATAAGCGAAGTTTCCAATTACTCTATTGTTGCTGCAGAATTAGCCAAAGGGGAAAGCTATGACCTGATTCATGCACATGATTGGTTGACTTATCCGGCTGGTGTTGCGGCTAAATACGCTTCGGGTAAAAAACTTGTGATACATGTACATGCTACTGAATATGATCGATCCGGTGAAAATGTCAATACATTAGTTTATGATATTGAAAAATATGGAATGAAACATGCGGATAAAATTATTGCCGTAAGTGAATTAACACGGCAAACTGTTATAAACCGTTATGGGCAATCTCCTGATAAAGTGGTTGTAGTTCATAATGCGGTTGTTCCAAAAGAAGAAGAGGAATTGGCTTATCGAAAAAATGTAAATGAAAAAATTGTGACTTTCCTTGGACGAATAACTTTCCAGAAAGGTCCGGAATATTTTATTGAAGCCGCACATAAAGTCCTGCAAAAAACGGATAATGTTCGGTTTGTTATGGCGGGTAGTGGCGATATGTTAAGGGGAATGATACGCAGAGCTGCTGAATTAAAGATTACAGATAATTTTCACTTCACCGATTTTCTTAAAGGCAATGATGTTGATCATATGTTTTCTATAAGCGATGTGTATGTAATGCCTTCGGTGTCTGAGCCTTTTGGTATTTCTCCTTTAGAAGCTATGCGCTCTAATGTTCCCGTAATTATTTCAAAACAATCAGGAGTAGCTGAAATTTTACATCATGCAATAAAAGTAGATTTTTGGGATATTGATGCTATTGCAGACTCAATTTATGCTTTGGTAAAATATGAAGGCTTATCAAAAATGTTTGCGAAAATGGGTAGGGCAGAAGTCGATGCCCTAAAATGGGAAAATGCCGGTTTAAAAGTGAAAGATGTCTATGACGAAATGCTAAGCTAAAAAATGATTAGTTTATGTCCTTAAAGCAGGTGTAATAACTGGATGTTTTTTAAGGAAAAAAATCAAAGATATTCAACTTTATAAACGAATTCTAATTAATAAAAAATAAAAAATTCAAGTTCAAAAATCTAATATATGAAAAGTATTTGTTTCTATTTTCAGGTTCATCAGCCGCAAAGGTTAAAAAATTATCGTTTTTTTAATATTGGTGAAGATCATCATTATTACGACGACTATGCCAATAGAACAATCATGAGAAAAGTGGCAGAAAAATGTTATTTGCCCACCAATCAGCTTATGCTTGATTTAATTAATGCATACGGTAGTCGGTTTAAAATAAGCTATTCGATTTCAGGTACAGCAATTGATCAGTTTGAACAATATGCACCTGATGTTTTAGAAAGTTTTAAACGATTAGCTGAAACTGGATGTGTAGAGTTTATATCTGAGACTTACTCACATTCTTTAGCAGCATTAAAAAGTAAAAAGGAGTTTTTTAGTCAAATAGAAGCACATAAGGCAAAAATTCAAGAGCATTTTGGACAAACTCCAACGGTTTTCAGAAATACAGAGCTAATTTATAATGATGAAATTGGTGAAATGGTCGCCGAATTGGGTTATAAAGCTATGTTGACGGAAGGTGCAAAACATATTTTGGGCTGGAAAAGTCCAAACTATTTGTATTATAATGCTTTAAATCCGAAATTGAAAATTTTGTTAAAGAATTTTAAACTAAGTGATGATATTGCCTTTCGTTTTTCAAACAAAGCATGGGAAGCCTGGCCTTTAACAACTGAAAAGTATGTAGATTGGCTAAATGCAATTGATTCAAAAGAAGAGGTTATAAATCTGTTTATGGATTATGAGACATTTGGTGAACATCAATGGGCAGAAACAGGTATTTTTGATTTTATGAGGGCTTTGCCAAAGGCTGTATTCTCACAAACTGATTTTAAATTTGCCACACCATCTGAAGTGGCTGACAGTCACCAACCGGTTGCTGCATACAATGTGCCTTATTCTATTTCGTGGGCCGATGAAGAACGAGACCTTACTGCCTGGCTTGGAAACGAGCTGCAAGATGAAGCTTTTGATAAACTTTATGCCCTGGAAGAAATTGTAGATAAAGTTGATGATGAAGATATAAAAAGGGATTGGCGTTATTTGCAAACCAGCGACCACTTTTACTATATGTGTACAAAGTTTTTTGCTGATGGTGATGTACATATGTATTTTAATCCTTACGATACACCTTACCAGGCATTTATAACCTATATGAATGTGCTAAGTGACTTTATTTTACGATTAAAGGATAAAACTACGGTTGATGCACTGCTTAGTTCCACAGATATATCCAAGCTTAGTAATTTGGAAATAGAATCTTTGGTAGTTAAGTACGAAAAGGTTATCGAAAAGCTAAAAGGAAAGATAAAGACACTGGCAATTGACAAAACGAAACCAAAAAGAAAAGCGATTGCAAAGGCAAAGCCTGTGCGCAAGAAAATTGCAGCAACAAAACCTAAAGTAAAGGCAATTGCAAAGGCAAAACCTACACTTAAAAAAATAGCAAAAACAAAACCTGCTGCAAAGGCTATTGATAAAGCAAAAAAGCCAACAGGAGTAGCTAAGAAAAAAAAGTAAGTCTAAGAAATAATGATTTTAGTTTTAAAATTGAGGTATACTACTGTGTACCTCAATTTTAGACACTACCCTAAAAGGCTTTTTACTTTTTGAGCAATAATTTTTCCTTCTGCCTTACCTGCAACTTTCTTATTCACAATTCCCATTACTTTGCCCATATCTTTCATTGAACTTGCAGCGGTTTCATCAATTGCAGCCTGAATAATTGCTGTTAGCTCTTCATCGCTCATTTGTTCGGGTAAATAAACTTCCAAAAACTCAATTTCACCAACTTCTTTTTCGTAAAGATCAGTTCGGTTTTCAGTTTTATAGATTTCGGCAGAATCTTTCCGTTGTTTGATTAACTTTTGAATAATTTTTATTCCTTTTTCCTCAGAAATCGTTTCAGAAGCACCTGATGAGGTTTGCTCAAGTAATAACTCACTTTTTACCGCTCTAAGTGCAGAAAGTCTTTCAGCTTGCCTTGCCTTCATTGCAAGTTTTATATCATTGTTAATTTTTTCAAGTAAGCTCATTTTATCTTTTTTTATCTTTTTACTTTAAGTCTGCTCAGTAAGCATACTCAGTATACAATTTTCTTAATTAATCAACATTATCATGCAAGAATGAATTTTCAGAAATATCATCGTCATCATTTAAGGTATAGCGTGATACTTTTGATTCTTCGATATCAGGTTCCTGATGCAAATCTACATTTCTACGTTTATAAGCAGGAATATTTTCTAATTCATCAATTGTTTTAGCAGTTCTTTCAATTTTTCTATCTTTCTGCTCCATTTTTTTTTTGCTCTGTTCAATTTGGTCTAGCCTTTCAAGAGCTCTACGAACTCTTTCATCCTCATCCTCAGTGTTTTCAGATTCAGGATGTTGTTGATGAACAATAATCTCATCCTCTTGATTTTCTTCACCAAAGCCTTCGTTTTTAACTGGTTCCTTCTTGTTGAATGGCTGAGGGGTAGGTTTTTCTAGGCTTATCTCATCATTTGAGTAACTCACTTCAAAGTCAACCTCTTCACTTAATGTGTTTTGCTGTTTTTTGTAATTTTCAATAAGTGCTTGTGGTTTATGCTGAAGTCCCGTTTTACGTGCATATAATTCAGGTATTATGTCTGTTTCAAACCCAGTGGCAATAACCGTTACGTTTATTTTTTTTCCTAAAGCTACTTCTTGGTTGTAACCCCAAATAAGATCAGCCGTATTACCTGTTTCATCCTGAACGAAATTATTGATTTCAGAAATTTCATCCATGGTAACATCATCTTCTCCAAAGGAAATGTTTAATAAAATATTTTTAGCACCTGTAATGTCATTATTATTTAATAAAGGTGAGTTCAGGGCTTCTTGAACGGCATTTAACGCTCTGTCTTCGCCTTCGGCATATCCTGAGCCCATAATGGCAACTCCGCTTTCAGTCATAACTGTTTTAACATCTGCAAAGTCAACATTTACATATCCTTTTTTTGTAATTATTTCAGCAATACCTTTTGCGGCTACTGATAAAACAGTATCGGCTTTCGAAAAGGCTTCTGAAATGCCTAAATCACCATGGATTTCTCTAAGGCGTTCATTGTTGATAACCAGGAGTGAATCAACATATTTATTAATCTCTTCAACACCCTTTATCGCTTGTTCTATGCGCCTTTTTCCTTCAAAACTAAAAGGTATGGTAATTATAGCAACAGTAAGAATTCCTAAATCTTGAGCAGCCTTTGCTATAACAGGGGCTGCCCCGGTTCCGGTTCCGCCTCCCATTCCTGCTGTTATGAAAACCATTTTTGTATTATTCTCTAGAATCTTAGTTATGTCATCCAGATTTTCAATGGCTGCTTCTCTTCCTCTTTCTGGCTTATTACCTGCACCAAGTCCTTCAGTTAGCGTTTGACCTAAATGCAGTTTTATTGGAACAGGACTATTTGCCAGTGCCTGCTGATCTGTATTACATACGATAAAATCAACATCCGTTATTCCCTGTGCAAACATATAATTTACTGCATTGTTTCCGCCACCACCTACACCAATAACTTTTATTATTGATGATTTTTCCACGGGTAAATCAAAGGGCATTAAGTCGTCCATAATATTTTTTTTTATTATTATCAAAGCACTACATTTTTGAGCTTTTATCTTCAAATAAATTACTTACTTTTGTTTTAAGCTGATCAAAAAAGTTATTTTCTATATATTCATCTCCAATTTCCATATCATCTTCTGATAGTTCTTCTTCAATAATTTCTTCTTTTTTTTCCTTTTCTTGAAAACCACTTTCCTTTTCAAGCTGAAAGCCTGATAAAAGTAGTCCTATACCGGTAGAGTACATCGGGAGGTTAATTTCTTGATTTTCAGATGATAATATACGGCTTGGATATCCAACATTCACATCCATACTGGTTTTGTAGCTTGTAAGCTGACGTAAGTGTTTGAGTAAGGCTCCACCACCGGTAATTGTAACTCCTGCTCCTAATTTGTCAGCAAAACCTGAGTTTTCTAGTTCAAAAACTACATGGTCAATTATTTCTTCCATGCGAGCTTGTATTACTTGTGACAGAAATTTTATTGATATTTTCTTAGGTTCACGACCTGAAATTCCTTTAACGGATACAATATCTTCAGGTGCAGCTTCACCTAAAGCAGTACCAAACTGAACTTTTAGCTGTTCCGCCTGACGTTGCAGGATTCCGCAAGCATCTTTTATATCTTTTGTAATTACATCTCCACCTAATGCAATTACCGCTGTGTGTCTTAAAATTCCATCATAATAAATAGCTAAATCAGTAGTTCCACCACCAATGTCCACCATCGCTACTCCAATTTCTTTTTCATCTTCTGATAAAACAGCAGCTGAAGATGCAAGAGGTTCAAGAATCATTTTGTTAACCTTAAGACCCGCACGCTCTATGCTTTTGTGGATATGCTTTGCTGGAGCTACTTCTCCTACCACAATATGAAAGTTTGCTTCAAGGCGTTTTCCAAACATACCGATTGGTTGTTTTACACCACTTTCATTATCCACTGTGTAACTCTGAGGTATTACATGAATAATTTCCTCACCTGCATCCAGTGCAATATTGTGCATGTCGTCAAGTAGTTCAATAATGTCAGATTGCTTAATTTCGCTATCTTTTGATTGAATATATTTGGAGTGACGGTTTTTCATACTTTTAATATGCTGACCGGCAATTCCAACATAAACATCATTAAACTTATGACCCGATTCTGTCTCAGCTTGTTCAACCGCATCCTGAATAGAAGTAGTTGCTTCTTCAATATTAATTACAACACCTCTTTTTACGCCTTGAGATGAGCTTTTGCCCATACCCATGACTTTAACTTTTCCATCTAAGGAAACAGCGCCAATAATTGCAACAATTTTTGTTGTTCCAATATCAATTGCTGCAATAATTCTTCCGTCTTTAGTCATTTTTTCAGAGGTTCTGGCAGATGTTTTGCTCATCGTATGTGCTGTTTTTTCGTGCTCCATATTAGTAGAATTATGGGTTCGCTTATTTCTTTTCGCAAATTACCTGATTATGGTATTTTAAATTAATTTTTCTGTATTTATTCCAACCTTTATATAAAAACCCTTTCTTATACGTTGCTTCAAGGTTTCTAAATTTATCCTGATAATTATCAATTTTTCCTATTAAAATAATTTGGGTTCCTACTAAGGGAACCAATTCATACTCATTATCTTTATTAAGATAAATTTGTTGTATTTGTGCCTGCCAAAACTTATTCGCATTTATAAAATTTGCAAGTATTGAAAGTTCTCTTAGCACTTTAGCATCTTCATCGTTTTTATATTCATTTGAAAAAATATTAACCGATGAATTAAAATCGGGCATGAATTTAATATGTCCGTTTGCCACCGGTAAACGTAAAGATATATTTTTTGACAGAGGCATTAATTCACCTTCATTATCAATATAAAAACCCAAATTATTTTCATTAATAATTCTTATAATAGGGTTTCGTTGTTCAATTTCAATATTTAACTCACCATTTATCGATTTAAAAACCTCTGCAGTTTTAATATATGGCAGATTTATAATTACTTTTTCTAGTTCTGAGACATTTATCTCATCCAGCGTTTTGCCAAGTACTTTTCCTTCATCAGAATCTATTATCTGAATAAGCTTATCTTTTTCAACAAAATGATGTTTCAAAGTATCTTTAAGTACAACATTTATTGAAGTACACAGTGCTTTTTTCTGTTTGCCACCAACAAAGCCCAGCACGACAAATAAGTACACTGCAATCAATAACCAAAACCCTATACTTATATACTTACTCACAATTATATAAATTCATTTTTAATTGGTTCAATCAATTTGTCAATATCTCCTGCACCCATTGTTACTAATACTTCGGGTTTACTTTCTTTTAAATACCCGGGTAATTCATCCTTGGTGCATATTGATTTTTTTTCAAGATTTAACTTGTCAAAAATAGTTTTTGAACTAATACCCTTTATGGGTTTTTCTCTTGCAGGATAAATGTCAAGTAAAACTAATTCATCAAGCATATCAAGACTATGTGCAAACTCATCAGCAAAATCACGTGTTCGTGTAAATAAGTGAGGCTGAAAAACACCTGTTATTTTTTTTCCCTTAAATATTTCTTTTACCGAAGAAATAAATGCCTTTAGCTCCTCAGGATGATGTGCATAATCATCGATAAAAACAAAATGTTCAGTTACTATTTGAAAATCAAAACGCCTTTTTATACCTCTAAATGACTGTAACTGAATTCTTATAATGTCATCACTAATACCAGCAACATGTGCTAAAGCTACGGCTGCTATTGCATTTTCTACATTTATTTTGCCTGGCATGCCTGTTTCCAGATTTACAATTATACCTTTTGGTGTTTGCAAATCAAAACAATAAGTTCCGTTGCTATTCATTTTTAGATTACGTGCATGATAATCAGCACGATCTGTTAACGAATAACTGAATTTATTCAGTGTACCACTAACCTGCAAAGTTATATCTTTTTTATAAATAAGTATTCCATTTTGCTTAATATTCTTGACAAATTGCTCAAAAGACTTGACCAAATCAGCTTTATCTTCGTAAATGTCAAGATGATCTGCATCAATTGATGTAATTAAACCAATATATGGATGCAAATGCAAAAATGAGCGATCAAATTCATCAGCTTCAACTACTGCAATTTTTTCAGCTTTGCTGCTTGTTGGTAGAATGAAATTAGAATCTGTATTTTTTGATATTCCACCTAAAAAACCATAACATGCATAATTTCCTTCTTTAAGTATATGCGTAGCCATTGTTGATACTGATGTTTTTCCATGCGTTCCGGCAATAGCAAACGTTTTGAAATTTTTTGTAATTAATCCAAGTAACTCTGCACGTTTATATAATTTAAAGTTATTTATTTTAAAATAATTCAAAATTGTATTTTCTACAGGAATTGCGGGAGTATATATTATTATTGATGATTCTTTATCTTTTAAAATTATTTGCGGAATCGAATCAGTATTGTCTTTATAACTTATTTGAATTCCTTCATCTGTTAATTTTTTTGTTAAAGTGGTTTCGGTTCGATCATAGCCATAAACAGATTTGCCGATACTGTTAAAATACCTTGCTAAGGCACTCATCCCAATACCGCCGATCCCTATAAAATAAATCTTATGTAACTGATTAAAATCCACTTATTAATTAATTTGTGACGATTGCTTCAAGTTGATTGTTTAATTTATTTATTCGTTCCTGATCTGCTTTCTTTTTTGCCAATTCACCATTAAGTTCTAACAGTAATCCAAAGCCAGTTGATATTTTTTGTATTTGATCCATTAAAACATTTGCTTGCAGTTCTTTTTCTTTTACAAGTTGAAGTTTGTATAGGTTAACCAAAATGGCATCATCATTATATGGTTTATCAACCAGAGTTTTAATTTTTGATGCATCAAATGAGCTATGAGCTATTTTATTTATCCCTTCTTTGTAGTTTTTAAGCTCATTTTCTAATAGCATGAACCATTTATTCGAATCACTATCCCAAAGATCTGCATATAAGTTGCTGAGTTCTAAAATGGCCGCTTCTTCTTTAAAACGTCCTCCTGCAATTTGTTGTTTTAAAATTTGTACACGCTCTTTGTAAAAGTCGTTCGTTTCGAATGAATCAAGTGCTGCACATGCTGTATACAGCCTGTCTTTTAGATTTGAACTTCCAAAATCAAAATTACGGTCTAAAAACAAATTGTAGGAAGAATATGCCTTTCTGAATAGAATAAATGCAGACTGTTTTTTAATATTACTAG
>JAOZNO010000663.1 GCA_029933755.1 Bacteroidales bacterium
GCTATAAATTCAGAAAACGGACGAATACAATCAATTTTGACAATCAGGATATGCAAACCTGGACACTGGATAACCTGGTGAATGAAATTATAAAAAATTATACGCTATCTCTGGAAAAATCTGATGAACTTGAAAAAATAAAAATAAAGGATTATAAAGAGCTTGTGCATTTTGGTAGTAAAGCTGATAATTTGCGACCCACACTTTATGATTTCCTCTCGCATAAAGCGATTGATTTTTATTCAAATACAGAAATTGCACTTACAAAACCGACAGATAATTTTGAGCTAAAGGAGGATTTTTATTTTGCCGATGCTCAAAATTTTATAATTCAGGATATCCGCTCTGCTGATACTTTATCATTGCATTTTCATGCCCAACAGCTTTTACAGAATTTATTAAAGTTTCGTTTGTCGGATAACGAAAATACTGATGCTTTAATTGACGTCGATCTTAAACGTCTTAAGTTTGCTTATGCACATTCGGTTCATAATAATAAAGAAGAATTGTACTTGAATGCACTAAAAAAACTTGAGAAAAAGTATCAAAATCTATCCTTTTCAGCAGAAGTGTCGCTTGTAATTGCACATTACTATAATACTTTATCACGAAAATACAAAGTTCTTGAAAAAGAAACTGATAAATATAAATTTTATAAAAAAACAGCCCATGAAATTTGCAACAGTGTTATTGAAAAATTTCCAAAGACTAATGCCGCACAACATTGCAAACAATTAATAGTAACTATTGAGTATCATAACTTAAGTTTTAATATAGAAAGTATTGTTACGCCCGAAAGCAAATTCTCAGCAAAAGTTTCTTACCGAAATACAAAAAAAATATTTCTAAGAGTCGCAAAAATTAACCGTGATAACTACAAAAAACTGGGTGAAAAATATTATAGCGAAGATTTTTATGATAAGCTAAAGAAAAATTCTACAAAAGTATATGAAGAAAGCATTGACTTCCCTGGGGATTCTGACTTTAATCAGCATTCAGTTGAACTACTGTTAAATAAACTTCCTGTTGGGTTTTATGTGCTGTTTATTTCGGATAATGAGCGGCTTACTTACAAAAAAGCACTGGCTTCTTATCGGGCATTTACCGTTTCAAATATTAGTTATATTAAGCAGGAATTGTATGATGGATCCTATAGGTTTGTCGTATTAAACCGAACAACGGGTATGCCTTTGAAAGGCGTTTCTTGCCAGTCGTGGTATTCAAAATATAATTATAGCAAAAGAAAATATGCAAAAAAACTAGGGGAAAGATACATTACGGATAAAGATGGAAGTTTTGTAATTAATTCGCAAAAAGATAAAGATTCTGAAAGTTGGAATATTGATTTTAAACTTGCAGGTGATTTTCTTACTACGGTAAGTACGTCCTATGTGCATTATAAGTCCCACGATAAACATTCAAGAGTTAATACCACTTTTTTTACAGATAGAGCAATTTACCGTCCCGGACAAACCATTTACTTTAAGGGAATTAGTGTCCGTACAGATAATGAATCAAATAAAATAGAAACTGATTACAGTTTAAAGGTAACACTAATGGATGTTAACAATCAAAAGGTTTCTGATATTCAGGTGACTACCAATGAATATGGTACATTTAGTGGATCTTTTGATATTCCATTGGGTTTATTAAATGGTCAATTTCATATAAAATGTTCCAGAGGATCAAAATATGTTTCAGTTGAAGAGTATAAAAGACCCAAGTTTGAGGTGGAAATGCTTCCGTTTAAAGGTAATTACCTGTTAACTGATGATGTTGAAGTAGAAGGGAAAGCAATTAGTTATTCAGGTGCAGCTTTAAGCGATGTAAATGTAAAATATAGAATTGTACGTACACCTCAGTGGCGTGGTTGGTGGTATTGGAGTTTTAACAGTACCCCTGTTGAAATTAAGAATGGAGAAATAACTACGGATGATAATGGGCATTTTAAAGTGAAATTTAAAGCACTACCAGATTTATCATATGCCGAAAGTGAATTCTTGTCATTTAGCTACGAAATAAAAATAGATGTTACGGATATTAATGGTGAAACACAAAGCACATCAAAAAGTATGAATGTTGGTTACCGCGCTTTGCAGATAAGTTTGCCCTTATCAGGTTTAATCAATAAAAATGATGAAAAATTTAATAATGCGATTACTAAAAATATTGAGATTGCCACATACAACCTTAATTATGAGTATATCTCTGCCAAAGGCGAAATAAAAATATTTAAGCTGAAAGATACACCGGATGTAATTCGTTCAAGGTATTGGACAAGGCCGGATAAGCATTTGTACACTAAAGAAGAATGGTACAAGGCTTTTCCTGGGAATATTTATGATAATGAATCAGAAAGTTTACAGTTAGAAAAAGGCAAACAGGTTTTTAGTACCACTTTTGATACCAAAGAACAAAAAAAGTTGGATTTTTCAATTGTGAAGAGTTTTGAAACCGGAAGATATCTTGCTGAAATATATTCAGTTGATGCATTTGGAAACAAAGTGAGTAACAGGCATTTCTTTAATGTTTTTACAGATAAAAGCAAAAATATGCCGTTTAATGAGATCAGTTTGTTTTCTGCTGTAAAAACCTATTGCGAACCCGGTGATAAAGCTGAATTCTTAATTGGTTCAAGCTATAAGAATGTAATGGTTTTATATGAAATTGAACACAAAGGCAAAATCGTATCATCTGAGTATCTTAAAGTTAGTAAAGAGCAAAAACTAATTAAAATTCCGGTTGAGGAAAAGTACAGAGGTAATTTTTCAGTGCATTTTGTTTTTGTGAAAAACAATCGTTATTACAATCATAATGCAGTTATTCATGTTCCATACAGTAATAAAAATCTGGATATAAAATTTGAAACTTTTCGTGACAAACTTTATCCGGGTGAAAAAGAACAATGGCGTATAAAAATAAAAGGGCACAAAGGCGATAAAGTTGCTGCCGAAATGCTTGCCACTTTATATGATGCCTCGCTTGACCAGTTCAAGAAAAATTACTGGAATTTTAATATATATAATTCATACTATACTAGTAGAACATGGAGAGCAGGCACATTTAATTCACTTAGCTCATCATTACTAAAGCGAGATTTGGATCAATCGCTTTATGTGCCAAGTTTAACTTACGATCATTTTAATTGGTTTGGATTTA
>JAOZNO010000664.1 GCA_029933755.1 Bacteroidales bacterium
AGCAGACTTTGCAGAGCTACTGCATACTGTGGACTGTTTACTGCTAAGTTCTACCAATCTTAAAATAAGTTCAACATACCAAAAACTAAAAAGTGAGGCATTACAGACAAGCTCCAATTAGTGCGTATCTAAAGTTAAGAATATTCATTTATTAAGGTTTCTTGTTAATTTGTTAGAGAGTACGGAGTTCTCAGTAGACAGAAAAGATGCTGTGCTACAAAAAGTTGCCAACTGAGTACTGAGAACTGCTGACTTTTAACAAAATGTAAAAAAATAAATTATTAAAAAAAAACTGACTTTTAGACAAATCTAATTAGTCATATTATAAAACATTTCTTTAAATTATTAGGTATGCATAATATTTCTTAATTTGCAATCCAAAATATAAAGTTTTAATGGATAATATTCTCGATTTTATACTTAAGTACTACCCCTATCTTATTATACCATTTATAAGTGGGTTTGTAGGTTGGTTTACCAATGTTATTGCTTTAAAAATGACATTTTACCCACTTGAATATATTGGAATACGTCCATTTGGCTGGCAGGGGATAATACCCTCGAAAGCTGCAAAAATGGCAAAAATATCAGTTAGCCTGATGACATCAAAGCTGGTAAGTGTAACTGAGGTCTTTTCAAAGCTATCTCCTGAAAGAATTGAAGAAGAAATACAACCTGCTATAAGATCACTTGCAAAACAAATTACAAATGAAGTAATGCAAGCCCAGGCACCGCTTTTGTGGAATAATTTGCCTGAAAAAACAAAAAAAAATGTGATTAAAATTATAGAAGCAGAATTACCTCGGGTAATTAAAGAACTAATGGACGATATCAAAGTTAATATTGAAGATATACTTGATCTTAAATCATTAGCGATTGCTGCTTTAATGGAAGATAAAGCATTAATAAATCATGTTTTTCTAAGTGTTGGGAATAAAGAGTTTAAATTTATTGAACATTCTGGCTTTTATTTTGGCTTTCTCTTTGGTATTATACAAGCAGTCGTTTTTTACTTATATGATCCCTGGTGGGTATTAGTATTGTTTGGTATATTTGTAGGGTTTGCCACAAACTTTCTGGCAATAAGACTCATATTCAGACCATTAAACCCAGTAAACATATTAGGTTTATTTAAAGTACAAGGTATATTTTTAAAGCGACAGGATGTAGTTGCACGAGAATATGCCCGTATTATTAAAAAGCAAATATTAACTATTGAAAGACTCTTTGATTATACACTCCGGGGGCCTGACCCAGACAGGTTTTCTGATTTAAGTAAGTATCATACTGATAAATTAATTGATACAGTTATTGCAAAATCTACCCCTTTGGTTGGTTTATTGAATCTTGACAAAAAACTAGTTTATATAAAAAATATTGTTCATTATCGTTTTATTGAAGAACTACCTATTGCGATGCGTTTTGTCTACCCGTATGCAAACCAGGCTATTGATGTTGAAAACATTTTAAGTACAAAAATGGCTGCTCTTTCTAAAGCTGAATTTGAAGCTTTTTTACGACCTGTTTTTCAGGAAGATGAAATGAAACTTATGATTGTTGGCGCATTCCTGGGAGGAATTGCCGCAGCAATTCAATTCTTACTATTCTTTTGGTAAATTTTAATTGTTTTTAATTAGCTATAACAATGGTTCGTTAAACTTTGGCAAAGTTATCGTTTTAATTTATTAAATCATTAATAATCATAACCATACTAACAGCAAGTAAACTTCGGCAAAGTTCTCACTTTCAACTTATTGAGAAAAATATACCGAACGATTACTATAAAAAGCTCAACGGAATTAATAAAATCCACTTAAGGGATTTAAATCAGTGCTATTATTTTTATTCAAACGACAAATAACACTATTATGAAAAAAATACTTATTATTTTATTTAGTACAATTATTTTAAGTGCACAGGCACAAACTACTAAAAATTGCTATACTCCTATTTCTAACTATCAGTTTCAGCAAAAGTATAATTCAATTGCCTCCCAAAAATATGAGGCACAAAAACTTACTTCTGCTAAAAATATTGCAAAAGGTAATTGTTTATCATCCGAACAGGTAAAAAAAATTGCAGTATTATTTGAAAATGATTTTAACCGTTTAGAATTTGCAGAAATAGCATATTTAAATACTACTGATAAATCAAACTTTTATGAGGTTTATGATTCATTTGCCTATTTTTCAACTGTATTTCGGCTTCACGATTACATAAAAGGATTGGAAGGAAAAACAAATACTAATGATGATAACGAAACGGCAATTATTAGTTTCCCTAATTACAATTATCCAAAATACTCTGATTATGTTGGGAAAAAAAGTTGTAATTCAGTAATTTCTGAGAATACATTTTTAACACAGGCAGAAAAAATGTCCAAAGGAAAATCAGAAGACTCAAAATTATCTTTTGCAAAAAATCTAATAAAATATTACTGTTTATCCACAAGTCAGATAATGAAGCTTACTTCATTATTGGCGATAGAAAACAATCGTTTAGCATTCGCAAAATTAGGATATTATCGTGTGTATGATAAAGGTAATTACAATTATATTACACAATTATTTACATACGAGGTAAACAGAAGAGCAATTTTAAAATACATCAATTATAACCCTAATGAAGAGTCTAAAATTGAATGCAAAGTAACTGATAAGGATATGTCTGATATTACAACCCAGATAAAAAAACAGAGTTTTAGCAATACCCGGATGACCCTTGCAAAACAAGTCATAAAAGCAAAAAAATGTTTTACAACTGACCAAATTATTGAAATTCTAAAGCTATTTACTTATGATAGTTCAAAAATAGAATTAGCAAAATATGGATATGATTTTGTTACGGATAAAGACAATTATTATAAAACTGCTAGTTTACTTAAGTATGAGTTTGACAGACAGTCGCTTTTAGAATATTATAGGAGCAAATCTGACCGTCAAGAATAATTGTTAAAACCTCTTTACTTCCTTTTGATTGAAAGTTAATTGAAACTTGGTTTCAATTAACTTTTTTTGTTATTACCCCCAATGCAGCATATTCAGTTTTAATGGTAGCAACAAATAATTGCCGCCTAATTTACACAGACAGAGAAACTGCTATAACAAAGAGCATAAAGTTAATCGTCTTCAGTCATTGGTCTTCTTTTATAACC
>JAOZNO010000665.1 GCA_029933755.1 Bacteroidales bacterium
TTGAACTTGCGAAGTTTTTCTAAAATGCCGACATGCACTAAGTCGTGTATACAAAGACTAGATAATCAAAGTAATAAAATACGTCATATTATGATTAATCAAATTTCATGTGTTTTTTGTACAATTACTCAATGACTACAAATGACAACTTAATGACCAATGACTAATTCACCAATTACCAATATCATGATAATACATAAATACATAAAACGAGGCTTAAATCATGCGAACTATTGCGAAGACTTTATTTTGCATGAAACTTTAGAAGATCAGTACGAATTATTTGGGGTTTTTGATGGTTGTAGTTCAGGAGTGGATTCACATTTTGCTTCGTCATTTATTGCAAAAACTGTAAAGTCTGAATTTTATAAATTAGCTGTTGAAACTGATTTGCCACAGGAAGATTTTATGAAGAAACTGCTGTTCGGTGTAATCTTTACATTAAAAGAACAACAGAAAATACTGAGTTTGAATCGTGATGAGCTACTAAGTACAATCATTTTGTTTTTATATGATAAAAACGCAGATTCAGGAATAATTGTAACAATTGGCGATGGTGTAATTTCAATTAATGGGACGCATATAATTATTGATGAGAATAATGTTCCCGATTATCTGGCTTATCATCTTGATAATATCAATGACGAAGCAGAATTTAAAATATGGTATTTAATGCATACTCAGCAGTATTTTATTGATAACCTGATAGATATAAGCATATCAACTGATGGTGCTACTTCTTTTGTACCTACAGGGAAAACTATAGATAGAGATGAGCTTATTAATCCATTAGACTATTTACTGAAGGATATGTTTTTACTTAAAAACAAAGCAATGCTTGGCCGAAAATGTAATATTTTGGAACGCAAACATGGATTGGTTAATGGGGATGACTTGGGGATTATTAGGGTTTTTAAATAATGAAATTTCGTTCATCGTTCGTCTTTGCGATCCGCTGGCTAGCGGAGAAGCAATCTTCTTTTGTTTGCTCTGAGGCCAATTAGAAGGAATTGACTACTTTCTTAATTGTTGGAGATGGCTTCGTCCCTCGCCATGACGTTCACTGTTTGTAGAGTGCTTATTATTGCGCACTTCTTATATGTACTTATATGCCTTATATGGTTAAAATAAAACAACATGCCAAAATTTAAAGTGATAACAAATACAGGAAAAAGCTTTTATCTTAAAGATGAAAACGAAATTCATCGGGGAGGAGAGGGGCGCATATTGTTAATTGACAATCAAAAAGGGAAAGTTGCTAAAATTTATCATCAAGGAATCAAACCAATAACAGAGCAACGCTTTAATGAGTTAATGAAACTTGATAAATCCCTATTTCTTACCCCACAGGAGCTTTTATTACAAAATGGAACCATTATTGGCTACACCATGGAGTTTGCAGGTTCAACATTCTTTCCTTTATCATCATGCTTTAGCAAGAATTTTTGTTCACGGATGAAAATGAGTAATCAAACAAGAATGAAAATTGCTAAAAGCTTAATTGAGGCTGTTAAAACTGCACATAAACATAATATTATTATTGGAGATTTAAATCAATACAATATTTTAGTTAATGAAAAAGCTGATATAAAATTAATAGATACCGATTCATATAAAACTCCGGGTTTTGAACATTCAGGTTTACTACTTGATGAAATTCGTGACTACTTATATCAAGGGAACGTTAGTCAGCGTAGTGATTATTTTGCTTTATCGGTACTTTTATTCTATTTACTTACTTATACACACCCGTTTAAAGGCATTCATCAAAAAGTTAAGAAATTAGCAGATCGAATGATTCTAAAAATACCCGTATTTGCAAAAGATCCTTTGCTTAAAGTTCCTAAATGTTATTATGCTTTACAGGATAAGAGCCTTCAAAATGATTTTAATCGGTTTTATTTGCAGGGTGAGCGTTATATGTTGTCATTTAGTAAAACAGTTGCTTTAAAAGCTTCTAAAGCCAAGGTACATGTATTAAAGAAGTTTGATGAAAGAGAGTTAATAATTACACCAATAATTCAAAATGAGAAAATATTAAATGTTCGTTTTGAATCGGTATCTGGTTACATAGAAACTGAAAATCAGTTTGTTGTTTATCATGCAGATAATAAGGCATATGTGAGTAGGAAATGTAAAATATTAAAAAAGGAATATGATGCTGTTTTTGTTACAGATAATAATATCCTGTTAAGAAAATCAGAAACACTGTATCATTATAAAAATGATTCGGATATTGTGAAAATTACTAATTTTCAGTTTGCTGATGATTTTATTTTGCATCAATCAGGTAATGTTTTAATATTAGTTGGTGTAAATCAAATGTATAAACTCTATCTTGATGAAATTCATAACAGCTCAATATCAATTAAAAGAACTGAAGTATTTGGACCTTCATTTAGTCACCATAACGGTTTAATTCAAAACTCGGGTGGGGTACAACGTATTTTTTACAATACCGGAAAAGATATTGCTACAGTTAAAACTGAGAAGAATATAAAAATGCTTTTTCAGCAAAAAAATGTAGGTGTTGTTCAGTTAGTTGAGAATAAAAAACTGGCTAATTATTATTTTAAGATAAAAGGTTTAAAACAAGAAATATCACTAAAACCAATTGAACAATTTACCCATTTTGCATACATGCTAACTGAAAATGGTGAGGGCTTTATTTTTGAACCTGCCGATAATAAAATAAATGTAATACGCACACAGGATTTTACGATTGTATCAGAAATAAAGAGCAACCTATTTTCCGCTCAAACCAGTCTAAGTTATACAAAATCTGGAATAATTGCCTGGGAAGATAATGCTGTATATTTGATTAATAAAAAATAGCCGTACTTTAATTAATATACAATAATCCTTACCATTTCACTGTTAGTTTACTGCAAGCTTTTAAACCTGTTTTTTGACAAGACAATAAATGATTCTTCTGAAATTTCCTTGTTACTTTTCCCTTATATGTTTTCACATGGCTGCAAGAAAGAGGAATTCAATATTGAGTCTGCTCCGAAAAGTCAAAAAAAGATAATTTAGTCATCCGATGAATTTGTAATTGACTGATTGTCAGACTAAATAAATTTAAGCCTTTTACAAAATCATTACTTTCAGTGAGGGCTAAAGCCGTTCATCGGATGACTTTTCGGAG
>JAOZNO010000666.1 GCA_029933755.1 Bacteroidales bacterium
CTTTTGAAGTCTTAATTTTCAGGAGTTTACTTTTGTAAATGACTGACAATTAAGACGCGAATAACGTAGTATTTGGCGTTTTCTTTCAGGGGCTACTTATGCTTTCTGGTTTTATTTAACCTGATACCAAACTTTTGCGATGAAATTGATGGGAAATTAATGTCAGGTGTGTCATCAATTTTAATTATTAACCATTTTTCTTTTTTTGCATAATTTGCAATGCTTTGCTCTTGTCCTTCTGCAATATGTTCATCAGGATTAACAATTATTTTTAGTTCACTGCTAAATTCTATCATTTCTTTGTCACCACGGCTGTTCCCTGCAACTAATAAGGGCTTGTCTTGAATAAAAGTCTCAATAGCTTCCATTTTTCCTTCATCTTGTGGTATAGGATGAACCATTTTATCTGTAATAATACCATTTTTAATTACTGATTTAACACCAATTATATTTGTGATGGGTATGTTAAATTCTTTACTTAAAAACTGCTGATACATGCCTTCTGGTGATGCAGTAACTATCCACACTTCAAAATCATTTTCTTTTAAAATAGATATTAATTGCTTTACTGGTTGAAAAATTTTGTGTTTATAGTATTTATTAAAGGTTTTTTCACCTAAATCTCGATAAAATTGTAGTGACTTACCAGCAATATATTTAACACGAAACTGAACATAAGGAAGCGATACATTTGAAAGTTTTGTAATGGTATCAATAATTTCTGTATTCCAAGCTGTATCTTCTTTAGCGTATTGATACATGCATTCATCTGCCAAATAATGAGGTGTCTGCCCCATTACGGTTCCGTCACCATCAAATACAGCAATTTTTCGCCCCTGTGTGCTTTTGTGTTTCTCAAAAAATAAATTTAATTGCAGGTTAGCTTTATCCGAAAACCCATTTATCGCAACAAAATCTTGTTTTTTATCATCAATATTGCAAGAGACAATAAATAGTATTGATAGGCTGAATAATAATTGAAATTTGTTCATATGTTTGATTTTAATTATTGAGTCTGCTCCGAAAAGTGTGATTTTCTGCATTCAGCCGCTAAGCGGGTTTTTAACAAGCAGATATACAGGTTAATACATTTTTACTTTTAATAGGATTACCCGCTAAGCGGCTTTTCGGAGTGCCGTCATTATTCAAAAGATAATGGTCTTGTATTATTCATCTTTAAGAGTTTCTTTAAAGTTTTTATTGGTTTTTATTCTTTCAGCTTCAATAAATATTCGGTTTACCGATGGAATTTGGGTTTTAATTTCATGCTCAATTACATCAATTGTTTCTTCAAGTTTATCCGCAGTTAATCCATCTTCAAAATCTACATCCAAATTTACAAGCACTTCTTTAGGGCCAAAATATAAACTTAAAGGGCGTTTGTAGGCAGTAACATTTTTATTAGCTGCCAATATTTTTGTTACCTTCTTAACATCATCTTCCATTAGACCCTCGCCAATTAGTAAACTTTTACACTCAACAGCAAAAAAGAAGGAAACACCTATTAATAGTAAACCAATAAGTATAGAACCGGCACCATCAAAGTATACAATACCTGTAATATGACCCAAAAATACGCTTGTAAGTGCTATAACTAAACCCATAAGAGCTGCTGTATCCTCAATTACTACTGCAGCAGTTGAAGAGTCTTTGGTGTCCACCAATTCTTGATAAAAAGATTTATTGCCTCTGGTTTTACTAAACTCTTTTAAAGCAATACGTAAAGATGCACCTTCAAAAATAATAGCAGCAATAAGTACCACATAATTCCACTCTACATGCTTTAGCTCTTTTGGGTGTAAAATGTGCTGAATCCCTTCGTATAGCGCGATGCCACCACCCAATGCGAAAATTAGAACAGCAACAATAAAACTCCAAAAATAAATCTCGTTACCATAGCCAAACGGATGAAGTTTATCTGGTGGTCTATGACTTCTTTTAATACCAAAAAGTAAGAGTGCACCATTTCCGGTGTCTATCAATGAGTGAATACCTTCTGATAACATAGATGATGATCCTGTGAAAAATGCAGCGATAAATTTACTGACTGCAATTGCTGAATTTGCTATTATTGCACCATATATTGCTTTGTTTGAATGTCCTGACATAGTGTGAATTTTGATGATTAATCATTTTTAGATGTCAATTTCAATTTACTTTATAAGTAAATCATCGGGGTTTTGACGACAATCCCACAATGTATGAACAATAACGTTTTCCGTTGTATCTTCATAATAAATAATATAGTCTCCAACAATTAATCCTCGAACTGATTCAATCTCTGTTTTCGCACCTAAATTAGGCTGATTTAAAAGTAGTTTCAATTCTTTGTTAAACTTTTTGTAGCGTTTTGCTGAATGAGTTTTGCTTTTATTTCTATTAGCATAATATTCAAGTATCTCATACAATTTAATCCTTGCCCTGTGAGACCAGATTATTCTTTTTTTAACCATTTTTTAATTTCTTTATCTAATTCTCTTTGTTCAATAAAAAGACCTTTTTCAATTTCCTTTTTTGAATTAAAAATTTCCTTTTTCAATTCATCAGTTAAAATAAGAGTTTTAGATTCTGTTTTTGCATCAAGAATTGTTTTAATAGCTTCAAGAAAAGATATATCATTAATAGATTCTATTCTTTGGATTAAAACATTTTTTAATTCTAATGTTTCCATAACTTTATAATATTTATACAAATATACGAAAAAAGCTTAGTAAATGAACTACCCCACCGTGGATGGGCAGGGCAATCGCCTTTAAGATTTTTCATGAACCAAACTTGAGCATTTTTATAATATCTGCGTGAATTTGCGTTAATCTGAGGATAAATTTTCTTTTTTGTGAGTGCTTATCTTCGTTCATTTGCACCATCTGTGAACTATTTTTAAAACATTTTACCCACAATAGTTTATACTATAGCCTTAATTGTTTACATTTTAAAAAATAAATACACGAAATTACTCTTGTAAAAAATTAAATAATATTTGAAAATATTCACTTTGGTTTACCGAAAAAATAGTATTATGATCTCCCTGTTCAAATAGATGAATATTCTTTGGTTCATTTAGGTATTTAAACAGTTTTTTTCCGTGCTCAACTGATACTAATTGGTCATTTATTGTATTAAAATTATGAATTATAGAGTTTTGT
>JAOZNO010000667.1 GCA_029933755.1 Bacteroidales bacterium
TAATAAAGCTTCTGTTAAGGCTATTACTCCTTCAAAATATTTAGATGAAAAATTAATTCCACCATCAGGTTTTGCTTTTAAACGAACAAGTGCATAAATCCCATCAATTTGTGGCTTAATAACTGTCATGCATAAATCTGCCAGTTTTTCAACCTCTACTTTATAATTCTCTTTAGTTAAAAATATATTATGAACCTGCTTTTTTAAATATTGCTCATATTTTTTATCAATTTTCTTAAAAAGTAAATTAATTTTCTTGACAGAAACTGTTTTACGCCCAATTCCCAGGATATTTCTAACTAAAAGGTAAATTACAACAATAATAATAAAGTAAAACAAAAACTCAGCAACTAGCTTCATATAATAAGTATTTAAATATTATTAGAAATTCAATGAATATATATACTTTTGGTCTTTTATTTTTAATTAGTCTCAGCAAGAAAACACCAATAATTTCGTTACTCTTGTTTTGAAAACAGTCTTTTACAACAGTAAACTCCTTATTTTCAAAACTACGAAAGCCTTATTCTTGGAGTTTTTCTTATCTGACACTTAGTTTTCGTGCAAACAATTAGTGTGTGTCCATAAAGTCAAGAGTTTGAACTAGAAAGTTCGAATTTAAAGCCTGCCCCGTATTTTTATCGGGGGCGTGTGATAAATCTAAACCACAGAATACTAGTGTATTTGAGGATTTAGATTTTGAGCAACAACACAGAAGTAGGACTTTATAGACAAACTCTAATTAACAAAGATAGAATAATAATCTTATTGCATGAATTATTAGAGGTGGCCTTAAATCATTGAAGCTGGCTAGTAGTTTAGGTATACTTCTAGCATATTATATTAATTTATGTTCATTTTTCTTGAGGTTTGTCTTTATTAGGATAATTCACAAGGATTTAATTATTAAGTAAATGAGAGAATTTATAAAAATTTTAATACCGTATTTAAAACCTTATAAAGTTCAATTTATTTTAAACATTATATTAAATGTTTTTGGTGCTTTATTTTCTTTATTTTCTCTAACACTTTTGGTTCCATTTCTTAGTATTCTTTTCGATAGCCAAAAACTAGTTCTTGAAGAACCGGAATTTACATATACTTCAGAGGCTATCTTAAACTATTTTTATTATTATATAAGCCAGATAATTATTACCGAAGGTAAAATAAAAGCCCTTTTATATGTAAGTGTATTTATTTTAGTTTCCATACTTTTTAAAAACCTATTCCTTTATTTTGCAAAGTATTTCATGGCATCATTGCGTAATGGAATTGTTATGGATATAAGGAATGAAATTTATCTTAAGATATTAAACTTGCATATCGGGTTTTTCTCAAAAGAAAAAAAAGGAGATATTATTTCGAGAATGACTTCAGATGCTCAAGAATTTGAATGGTCGGCAATAGCTTCAATAGAGATGCTTTTTAGAGATCCGATACTTATTGTTATTTTCTTTATTTCCTTAATTTTTATAAACCCTTTACTTACGCTATTTATCATAATATTACTACCTATTAGTGGTTTAATTATTGGAAGAATTGGGAAGAACCTTAAAAAGACCTCTGCTGTTGCCCGTGTACGAATGGGGACAATTCTTTCATACATGGAAGAGACCATTGGCGGTTTAAGAATTATAAAAGCGTTTAATGCAGAGGGGAAAATTGAACAAAGGTTTTTAAATGAGAATCAAAAATACACGAAGATAATGAATCGTGTAATCAGGCGTGAAACTTTGGCTTCACCTTTAAGTGAGTTTTTAGGAGTTGGAACCCTAATGGTTGTTATGTACCTAGGTGCTAGTATGGTTATTGGTGATCAAAATGATATGAAACCAGAAGTTTTTATAGCCTACATTGCTATTTTTTCACAAATAATTCATCCTGCAAAAATAATAACATCAGCATATTACAGAATTCAAAAAGGTCTTGCATCAATGCATCGCATAAATGAAGTATTGGATACAGAAGTTGAAATTAAAGAAAGTAAGGATGCACAATCAATCTCAGATTTCAAAAATAATGTAGTTTTTGAAAATGTTAGCTTTAAATATGCAAAAAATGAGGTTTTGAAAAACATTAACATAGAAGTTAAGAAGGGTAGTACTCTTGCTCTTGTTGGTCAATCAGGCTCAGGGAAATCAACACTTGTTGATTTATTGCCAAGATTCTATGATATCAAAGTAGGGGATATTAAAATTGATGGTCTTTCGATAAAAGGGTTGAAAATAAAAGATTTACGCTCACTGATGGGTAATGTTAATCAAGAATCTATTTTATTTAACGATACTATTTTTAATAATATAGCCTTTGGTGTTGAAAGTGCAACCCAGGAAGAGGTAATTGCAGCGGCAAAAGTGGCAAATGCTCATGAGTTTATTATGGAAACACAAGATGCTTATCAAACAAATATTGGTGATCGGGGGGGTAAATTATCTGGTGGGCAGAGACAGCGAATCAGTATTGCCCGGGCTGTATTAAAAAATCCTCCTATTCTTATTCTTGATGAAGCAACTTCTGCTTTAGATACAGAATCAGAAAGACTGGTGCAGGATGCTTTAACCAATTTAATGAAAAATCGAACTTCAATTGTTATTGCTCACCGTTTATCTACCATAAAACATGCTGATGAAATATGTGTGCTGCATGGAGGAAAAATTGTTGAAAGAGGAAATCATGAGGATTTAATAGAAAAAGATGGAACTTATAAGAAACTGCATGATTTGCAAATATTTTAATTTAAAAAAGTTTTGAAATTAAGAAAATTTGCTTTTTTCAACAATGGCTTTATCAATAAAACAATGGCGATTAATATGAGCAATGTGGTGATAATATAATTAAGATTACTGTTTTCTGATCCAATACTTCTTTCTATTTCAAACCCTGCATAAACATTAATAAAAACAACAGGTATAAAGCCAATAGCTGAACCGAGTAAATATGTTATTGTTTTAATTTTGGTAAAGCCAAATGAGTAATTTAGTATTGAGGAAGGGACAATATAAATAGCCCTTAAAAAGATGACAATGAATATCCCTCTTTTTTCAATTTGCTGATTTAGTTTTTCTACAATTTCTTTTTTCCCAAACTTTTTCTCAAACTTTTCTTTAAATAAGTATCTGATACTTATGAAAGTTACTATTA
>JAOZNO010000044.1 GCA_029933755.1 Bacteroidales bacterium
TTATTAAAGCAATTCATGAAGAGTATTTAAAAGCGGGGGCTGATATAATTGAAACGAATACATTTAATGGAACATCTATTTCACTAGCTGATTACCAAATGGAAAATTTAGCTTATGAGATAAACTTTGAATCGGCTAAAATTGCCAAAGAAGCAGTAGATAAGTACACAAGACAAAACCCCAGTAAACCGAGGTACGTAGCTGGTTCCATGGGGCCAACAAATAAAACAGCTTCTATGTCACCGGATGTTAATGATCCGGGCTTTCGGGCAGTTAGTTTTGATGATTTAGTTAAAGCATATGGTGAACAAGTAAATGGCTTGCTTGATGGGGGTGCTGACATACTTATGGTAGAAACCATTTTTGACACCTTAAATGCGAAAGCAGCACTTTTTGCAATTGATTCTATACTTGAAGAAAGAAATATTGATGAATTCCCGGTAATGGTTTCGGGTACGATTACTGATAAAAGCGGACGAACACTTTCTGGTCAAACACTTGGGGCATTCCTGAATTCTGTTTCACATATTAAATTATTGAGTATTGGCTTAAATTGTGCTTTTGGAGCTAAAGATTTACGCCCTTATATTGAAGAATTAGCTGATAAATCATCATTTTACATTAGTGCTCATCCAAATGCAGGTTTACCTAATGAATTAGGTGAGTATGATGAAACCCCTGAAAAAATGGGAATTCAAATTAAAGATTATCTTGATAACCAATTTGTAAATATAATTGGTGGCTGTTGCGGAACTACACCCGCACATATTCGTGAAATTGCAAAACTTGCGCAAAATGCAGAGAATCACCACAAACACGATCACAAACCACAAACTAAATTAAGTGGTTTAGAGGCTTTAATTATTAATAAGCAAAGCAATTTTATTAATATTGGTGAGCGTACCAACGTAGCCGGTTCACGTAAGTTTGCCCGCCTGATTAGAGAAGAAAAATATGAAGAGGCTTTAAGTGTTGCCAGACAACAAGTTGAAGCAGGAGCACAAATCATTGATGTTAATTTAGATGATGCCATGCTTGATGCTGAAAAGGAAATGCACCGATTTTTAAACCTTTTAATGTCCGAGCCAGATATTGCCCGTGTTCCTGTTATGATTGATTCATCAAAATGGTCGGTTATTGAAACCGGTTTAAAATGCCTGCAAGGAAAAGCAATTGTGAACTCCATTAGTTTAAAAGAAGGTGAAGAGCAATTTATTGAACATGCAAAAAAAATTAAGCGTTACGGTGCTGCCACAGTAGTAATGGCCTTTGATGAAGAAGGTCAGGCCTCAACTTATAAACGGAAAATTGAAATTTGTGAACGTGCTTATAAAATATTGCTTGAAAAAGTGAAATTTCCACCACAGGATATAATTTTTGACCCTAATATTTTAACAATTGCTACGGGAATTGAAGAACATAATAATTTTGCCATTGATTTTATTAACACTGTAAAATGGATAAAAGCAAATCTTCCATACGCTAAAGTAAGTGGAGGAATCAGCAATTTGTCTTTTGCGTTTAGAGGTAATAATATAGTACGGGAAGCTATGCACTCTGTATTTTTATATTATGCTGTGCAAGCCGGACTGGATATGGGTATTGTAAATGCAGGTATGTTACAAATTTATGATGAAATACCTAAAGACTTATTAGAACTTACCGAAGATGTTGTTCTTAATAAAAAAGAAGATGCTACTGAAAAACTTATTGAATACGCAGCAAATGTGCAACAAGGAGGAAAAGTAGAACAAAAAAAGGATGAATGGCGTGAAAAACCTGTAGAAGAACGTTTAACACATTCATTAATAAAAGGTTTAACCGATTATATTGAAGAAGATGTAGAGGAAGCACGAAAGAATTTCAGTCAGGCGCTTGAAGTAATTGAAGGGCCCTTAATGAAGGGGATGAATGTAGTTGGCAATTTGTTTGGAGATGGTAAAATGTTCCTGCCACAGGTAGTTAAGAGTGCACGGGTGATGAAAAAAGCAGTTGCCATATTACTACCTTATATTGAACAGGAAAAATTAGAAAGTGGCATTAAAAACACATCTGCAGGAAAAATATTATTAGCTACCGTAAAAGGTGATGTTCATGATATAGGAAAAAATATTGTAGGAGTTGTTTTACAATGTAATAACTTTGAAATTATTGACCTTGGTGTAATGGTTCCTGCCGAAAGAATACTAGAAGCTGCCGAAAATGAAAATGTTGATATAATTGGCTTAAGCGGACTAATCACTCCTTCATTAGAAGAAATGGTACATGTAGCAAAGGAAATGAAACGCAAAGGAATGAACATTCCTTTACTGATTGGAGGTGCTACAACTTCAAAATTACACACTGCTGTAAAAATAGAACCAATGTATGATGGTTCTACGGTGCATGTTGTTGATGCTTCAAAAAGTGTGAGTATTACCAGTCAATTACTATCTAAAAATAAAAAACAAGCTTTTGTTGATAAAATAAAAGATGAGTATGAGATAGTTAGAGCAAAATATCAGGAAAAGCAAAGAAAACTGGTATCTTATGAACTTTCTAAATCAAATAAAATTGACATTAACTGGAATAATGAACAAATTCACAAACCTCAGTTTATAGGAACCAAAGTTTTTGAAAATTATCCATTAGCTGAAATAGCTAAATATATCGATTGGTCATTTTTCTTCCATGCATGGGAAATTAAGGGTCGATATCCAGCCATTTTGGAACATCCGGAAAGAGGCGAAGAGGCAAAAAAACTATTTGCCGATGGACAAGAGATGCTTCAAAAAATTATTGATGGTAAAATGCTTCAGGCAAATGCGGTTATTGGTTTTTATCCTGCAAACAGTACTGGTGAATCTATTGAGCTTTACAAGGATGAAAACAAAAGTGAACAATTGGCTGCATTTCACCATTTAAGGCAGCAATCTGAAAAAGATGCCAATAGCTCTTATGATTACTTTCTATCATTAGCTGATTATATTGCACCAAAAGAAAGTAATTTAACAGATTATACTGGTGGATTTGCTGTAACCACAGGTATTGGACTTGAAAAATGGGTGAAAATGTATGAAGACGATCATGATGATTATAATGCTATTATGATAAAAATAATGGCTGATCGTCTTGCTGAAGCCTTTGCTGAATTAATGCACCAAAAGGTTAGAAAAGAGTTTTGGGCTTATGCACCAAATGAAGATTCTAGTCTTGAAGACTTAATTAAAGGGAAATATCAGGGAATTCGCCCTGCAATTGGTTATCCTGCCTGCCCGGAACATTCTGAAAAACAAGTACTTTTTGATTTAATGGATGTTGAAAATAAAACAGGAATAAGTTTAACTGAAAGTTTTGCTATGTATCCGGCAGCTTCGGTTAGTGGTTTTTATTTTGCAAATTCTCAATCAAGATATTTTAACTTAGGTAAAATTGATAGTGAGCAATTAACAGATTATGCAAAACGAAAAGGAATTGATATTGATTTGGCAAAAAAATATTTAAGCGTTAATCTTTAGCATCAACAAAAGGATATTACATGTGCCAGCGTATGGCCATAACGGTAACATCATCTGTTTGCTCTTTGTCCTTTTTCCATTTTTCAAAAATTCCGCCCAATATATTTTTTTGCTCATCCATTGGCATATCTTTAATTTCCTGGAGTAATAATTTAAATCTCTTTTTTAAGAATTTACGATTATTAAGTCCAAACTGATCATGATAGCCATCAGAAAAAAGATAAATTAAATCATTATTCTGTAACTTTATCGTGTAATTTTTAAATGGGATTTCCTTGGGATGCCATCCAATTGGGTTTTTAGTAGCTTTATACTCTATAATTTCACCTTTACGGATAATATATAAAGAACTATATGCACCTGAAAAATTTAGTGTATTTGTACCTTTTTCAATAGAGCAAAGTGCAATATCCAGTCCATTCTGATTTATTTCACCCTTCCGTTCAAAAACATTTTTTACATTTATTCTAAGTTGTTCCAATGCTTTTGCCGGAGTATTCACCTCTTGCCGTTTTACAATATCATCAAGAAAAGAAATACCCAACATGGTTAAAAAACCTCCAGGAACACCATGTCCTGTACAGTCTGCTGCTGCAAAAATAACATGGCTTTCAACTTCTGTGACATAATAAAAATCGCCACTAACCACGTCTTTGGGCTTAAATAGTATAAAGTAATCGTTTAATAATGATTTTACAGTTTCATCAGCTGGCAATAATGCACTTTGTATTGTTTGTGCATAATTTATACTATCGGTAACATCTTTATGAGCTGATTCTACATTTTTTTTTTGCTTTTCCACTTCGTCAGAATATCTTTTTATTTCAATATTCCGTTGATCCAGCTCCAGTGTTTGTGCAAAAAATTTCTGATTTAATTTATCTTGTTCTTCAGAATATTTTTGTATTTCAATATTCCGTTGTTCAACTTCCATTTTTTGTGCAAATAGTTTTTGATTTGTTTCTTCCTGGGCTTTTGAAATACGTTCTACTTCACTATTTCTCTGCTCAACTTCCATTTTTTGAGCAAACAGCTTTTGGTTTAACTTCTCTTGCTCATTTAAAAACTGCTTAATTTCAACATTCCGTTGCTCAACTTCAAGTGTTTGTGCAAAAAGTTTCTGATTTAAACTCTCCTGCTTCTTTGATTGTTTTTCAAACTCTATTTGTACACTTTTCCTATTTATTACTGATGCTAGAGTTTTGCAAATAGTTTCCAAAAACTCCTCTTCATAATCCTTTTTTTGATGTCCGTGAGCCAGATAAACATTAAGAACACCAAGTACTTTACCGTGAAACATAATAGGCATATTATAATGACCATGTGGAGTCATTCCTTCCGGATGAAAATCATGTTTATCACTAATATGGTCACAATAAACCATACTTTTTTGTTCTAGTGCTTTACCACAAAGACACTGTCCTGGCTTAACTATAGCACACATTTTTAATAATGATTCACCTAAATTTTTCTGGGCAATCATTTCCAAATTTCCATCTTTATTTGTTACAAAAATAGAACCTTTTGTTTCAAACTTTAACCAGGATATTTTTAAAATTTCCTCAATCGCATCCTGTAAAAATACATTTAGACTTCTCTGTTCTCCTGTAATATTACCTAATATTTTTGCAATAACTGCATGTACCCGTATATCTTTATATATTTTTATGTGCTTTTTCCTGCTACGTCTTAAAAGAACTATTAAAAAAATAAATAGAAGTAGGATTATCACAATAGTAAATATCACAATAAATAATATTCTATTATCAGACTTAAGAGCATTTTTCTCTTCTGTCAAAGCATTAATCCTTATATCCTCAATTATCTCATAACTTTCTTGTACAATTTTATTTCGTTCCTTATTCTTTGTTTGTAACAACTCAGCATATTTATTTTGATACCAATTTGCCTTCTTGTAATCTTTTGTTTGTGTTAAATAAGTAATCAGGGCAGGTAAAATTTCTAATTTTAATATCGAATGGTTATATTTATTGGCAATTTCTAATGCTTTAGTTGCAGAACTAATCGCTAAAGGCAAGTTTCCTTCAACTTTATATACCTTACTTTGAAATTTATAAACCCTACTCCTATCAAAACTTGAACGTTTTGCAGCATCCATAGCCAAATTAAGGTTTGTATGTGCCTTGTTGTATTCATGCTTATATGCATAAACTAAAGCCCTATTTACAAGTATAGACACTTGATATCCTTTCTTTTTATCAACATCCAAACTCTTATTGTAATATACAATTGCACTATCATACTCTTCTATGGCACCATAATAGTACGCCATTGTATATAAAGAGTTAAGCAGTCCTTGACTATCATCTATCTCATATCTAATATCTAAAGCTTTTTTGTAAAAACTATATGCATTCTTATATTCTTCCTTTTTTTCATATACAATACCAAGTTGATTATAAGAATAGGCCAATTGTTTTAACTTCTCGGTAGGCTCCTTAATTTTTTTATTTTCTTCAATAGCTTGAATAAATAAGTTTTCAGCTTTGCTAAGATTCAGATTTTGAGCCAAATAAACTCTTGCCAAATTGTTATAGCAAGAACCTAAAGGTTTTCCCTTTTCTTTTGCTAAATTAAATGCTTCATAATAAGTATTTAAAGCAAGTTGATAAATGTCATGTCGAAGATATAAAAAGCCTAACTTTTCATACCATAATCTACAATAATCAAAACTATTGTTTTTAAAAAGAGAGATTCCTTTTTTAGCAATACTTGCAGCTTTACCCCATTCGTTATTTTCGTAATAATTAAATGAGTTAAGAAGAAGAGAATTAATTATTGAGTCTGGTTTTTCCTGATCCAGACTTTCTTCTAGTAGTTGCTCAAGGCTATCAATATCAATTCTGTTTTGTGAAAAAACAGATAACATTTCCAATTTAGGAAAGAGCAATACTATAAGGAAAAATATTTTTAATATAGCCTGCTGCATAAATCCAATAGTTTATGTGCCAATAAAGTATATTTTTGAATTTTATTCTTTGTGTTTTCTGTTTTACAAGCAATCGTTTATCTAAAATAAGTACTTTTTACTTCCAACTAAATGCCTATTTATTGAATAAACATGAAAAACTATTTTAGTAAATTAAGTTACAGTGTAATATTTTGCTTTTTGAAATATTCAACATACTGAACATCTGCACCCTGAATATGGTTTAATAACCAGTCTTTTAAATAGTCTAAAAGCTTATAATGAACATTTTCCTTTCCTGAATTATGTTCCTCCTTATACAAGCTTGTTCTTTCGAAAAAAACAGTATGTAGTAATAAGTGAGTTTCTGTATCCGGGTACTCATATTCACTAAAAATTTCTTCTTCAGTTTTAAAATGATAATGGGCATATTCTTCCATTTCATCTAAAATTTCATCGGTTATATCCTGTGCTTTCCCTTCCATAAAAGCATCATATAACCTATTTATCATATCAACAAGTTTTTTATGTTGTTCATCTATTGATTCAATACCTAATTCATAAAATTCGTTCCAGGTAATAAATTTTTTTCCCATCGTTTTCTTATTAAATTAATCTTTACCGTACTAAATAAATTACAAGAATTCATCAATTTCCTGTTCTTTAAAATAAGCTACATACTTAGTATCTTCACCTTGAATATGCTCAATAAGCCAATCACGCAAAAATATCATTATATCGTAAGTAACTGTTTTTTCACCCGCAGCAATTTTCTGCTTAAACTCAATAGTTTTCATTACAAATGATTCATGAACGGTTTTATGTTCTTCATAATCCGGATAAGAATATTTTTCAAAAATCTCATGCTCAAACCCAAAATGGTACTGAGTATAATCAATCATTTCATCAAGAATTTCAGATACCACATCATAAGCCTTTGCTGATAAAAAAGCATCATACAACTTGTTTATAAGCTCAACAAGAACCTGGTGCTGTTTATCAACCTCTTCGTGGCCAATAGAATAGGCATCACTCCAATTAATTAATGTTTTAATCATAACTTATTATATTATATTTTAACAACTTAGATTTGTAAACAGAATTTACTACAATCCAAAAAAATCAGCCTTCCATAACTATGTTAATTCAAAAAAAGACTATCAAAGGTACAAACTAATATTAGATATTACAACACTATCACATATTATCAATGATTTAAGTGCCATCTTTTCCAAAAATGTCATACAAAAAACAAAGCTTACTTTGCTAAACGTGAAAAGTATAACAGTTTATAAAAATCAAATAAATATAAACCTCCAATATTTTTTTTCACTAAGCTTAAAATTAAGGGCGCAAACAAAAAACCTATCCATACTAAAACATATTTCATACCAAAACGAGAAGTTTTTTTATAAATACGAAGTATCTTAAGCTCATTATCAAACCCCTTATCATTAATAAATTTTTTAATTTCTGCTAAGCTTTTTAACGCATATTCTGATTTTTGTATAAATTCAATATTACTCTCTGAATAAATATGTTGCGTTGGGTTATCTATGTGGGTAACTGAAATTTCATTTTGTTTTAAACGAAAACCAAATAGAGTATCTTCGTGTCCGTATTGATTTAATCGCTCATCAAATTGTATTTGAGAAAGAACCTTTGCATGAACAACAAAATTATTAGTCATAAATGATTGATATGGTTTCTCAGCTCGCTTTTCTGCTAAGATACTTTCACGTTCAAGCCCATATTTCCATCTCAAATAGTGTTTTTTATCAGGACGTTTATCCAAATAGCTTCGTCCGCCACAAATCACTAAGTGGTTATGCTCAATTTGTTTTAAATAATGCTTAATATAATTATGATTGGTAATTTGTGAGTCGCAGTCCAGAAACAGTAAGTAATCATAACCATTGTATGACAGGAAAAGATTTCTAATTCTTGAACGGCCTATATTTTTTTCTAACTGAACATATCTAATTCTATCAGTTTTTGCAAGTTTCTTGTTTATTTGCCGAAACTCTATATTTGAGGCATCGTCAATAAGAATTATTTCAGAGGGAATTTTGTTTTTTTCAAGCTGAGCCCAAAGATCTCTAACTAGATTTGTTACATCACAATTATATACAGGTATACAGACAGATAACATAAATAAAAGATAAAGTGACAAAAGAAGAACAGGACGATAAACCTGGCATTAAGCAGAGGTCAAATAACTACATCAATTTTTAATGATAAAGTCTAATTTTTATAATAAGCTATACTATTCCTGCATAGGAAGAGTAAAATAAAAGGTGCTCCCTTTTCCAAACTCACTTTCTGCCCATATTCTACCACCACTTTTCTCAACAAAATCTTTACATAATATCAAACCTAAGCCTGTGCCTTGTTCAAAATCAGTTCCCTTTGTTGTGTAACTTTCATCAAGTTTGAACAGTTTATCTAAAACTCCTTTTTTTATACCAATACCTGTATCTTTAACAGAAATTTTCACTTGATGTTTTTCCTGTTCAGGCACTTTAAATTCTATGACAGATATTTTTATAGCTCCTCCATTATTTGTAAATTTTAATGCATTGGTTATCAGATTTCGCAATACAGTATTAATCATATTCCTGTCCGCACTAACAAATAGCGACTCATTGCAATTAGCAGAAAGCTTAATATTTTTTATAATAGCCTTTTCTCTATTAAATTCAAGACTTTCCTGTATCAGTTCCGAAAGTCCAAAATTTGCCTTTCTTATTGCCAGATTTCCCGTTTGGCTACGTGTCCATTCTAATAAATTTTCCAGAAGATCATATCCTTTCGATGAAGATTTTAGAATTATTCTAATATAACTTTCAATCTGCTCAATAGAATATTCATTAATGTCGTTTAATAATAATTCAGAAAAACCCGAAATTGCATTAAAAGGATTTTTTAGGTCATGGGCAATAATTGAAAACAACTTATCTTTTGCTGCATTTAATTCCTTAAGTTCTTTTTGAGTTTTTAACAGTTCATTATAAACATTCTGATACTCAGTGTGATTAATGACAATTCCGAAAATAGTAGGATCGTTATCATCACCAACATGTGCTGTAGAATATATTAATCCATAAAACAAACTTCCATCTTTTTTTTTAAGTGTATAAGGTTTTGCCTTAAGCTCCTCAGTTTTTAAACGGGTTTTAATCCCTTCTCTAATCCTTTCAAAATCATGCTCATTATCCAGCACCTGACGAATATTCATTCCTCTTTTAAAATCCTCCTGAGTATAACCAAATGATTTTATTGCAAATTGGTTCAGAAATAAAAAATCACCTTCAATATCTGCCTGAAACATAACCAAAGGCAAAAGGTTCACAAATTTTTTTACTGCTTCATCAAATATAATTTGACTTAAGTTAAAGTCTTTTTTTTGAACATCCTGAGCTTCTAATTTTTGAATACTTTTTTTAAGTTCAGAAATCTCAATCTGGCTAATTCTATAGCGTTCAGATAATTCATCATATGTAAGTTCATTTCTCACATTTCAAAATTAATTAAAATAATCAAAATTTAAAAAACAAATTACCCATAGTGCATTTTTTATTATGAATTACAAATTTTAAAATCATTTGATTACTTTTGATACAAAATCATTAGGTTTAAGCTAAATGAACCATTTTTATCATTTGAAGTTATTAAAATCAGTTTTACTTTTATTTTGCCTTACAGTTGTTTTTTCAGTTGTAAAAGCACAGAGTTATGCATTAAGGCATTATGATACTAATGATGGCCTACCCAGCTCAGAAATCTATCATGCCTTACAGGACTCTAAAGGGTATATTTGGTTCGCTACCGATAACGGTGTAAGTAAATTTAATGGATATGAGTTTACAAATTATGACATTTCTGATGGTTTAGCTCAAAGTACAATATTAGAAATTTTTGAAGACTACAAAGGAAGAATCTGGTTCATCTCTATATCTGCCACTCTTTCTTTTTTTGAAAATGGACAAATACATCCTTTTGAATATAATAATATCCTTGCTGAAGAAATAAAAAAAAAACCAGTTCCACTAAAGTCATCCTTTTATGTTGATAGTTTAGATAAGGTTTACCTTGGAATTGAAGGTGCTGGTATTGTAACAATATCTGCCACAGGTGACATTAAAAAACCTTACAAAAATAAAAACAAATCCATAAGAAGCCAATTAATAGAATTACCAAATAAAAAAGTGCTGGTATCTTACGATTATGGTTTTAACATGGATTCTATACTTTACGTGAAGAAAAAAGTGAAAATTCCACTTAAACTTCAGGATTTTCCTGAGTATTTTATAAAACACTATTTCGCAATTAAATATAACGAGGATAGAATAATAATTTCAAGTAAACATCTAATTTATGATATTAGCAATTATATTATTATAGAAAAAAACAAATTCCCTTTTAACATACACTGGTTAAGTAAAGATTATAACAATAATATTTGGGTTTGTGGAAAAGATTCTGGTGCATGGTGTTTTAAAAATGGGGTAATAAAAAAAACACCGGATATAAAATTATTAGAGAATTACAATATTTCATCTGTACTACTGGATAACAAAGGTGGATATTGGTTTACAACTTTACATAATGGAGTTTTTTACCTACCCTCACTTAATGTTTCATACTTCAATACGAAAAATGATCTGGTTAAAAACAATGTTAATACAGCCTTCAAATACAAAGACTCTCTTTGGATAGGCTATCATTCAAATTTACTAACATTAAAAAATAATAATAAGACAAAAAACATTAAACTTTCTGAAAAAAGTGGAGTTGAAGTTACAAAAATATTTTACGATACAATTAATAATGAAATAGTTGTTGGCACATCATTCTACTTACATACAATAAAGGAAGGACAGGTTTCAAGCTTTAATGATAATCATGAAAAATCATCTCCAAATGTAGCTGGTTATTTTAATGTAAACGATGTTATTTCAGATAATAAAGGAGGATACTGGATTTGTGGAGGTAATGGATTTTATCATTTAAAAAATGGAAAGACAGACTTCTCCTCAAATCTTGATAAAAATTTTCGACTGCGAATAAATGCGTTATTCCTTGATAAAGAAAACACACTGTGGTTGGGCACTATAAATGGATTATGGAAGTATAAAAATAAATATTTACAATACCTGGGAAGAATAAATAATTTATTTAAGTACAGAGTCCTTGATATTGTTGAATTTCAAAACAAAATGATAATTGGCACTAAAGGTGGCGGTATATTAGTTTTACATAAAGATAGTATTGAACATATTACAAAAGACAATGGGCTGACATCAAACACAATAACCTCAATGACTGTTTCTGGAGAATATATTTGGGCAGGAACAAAAAATGGCCTAAACCGTATTAAATTAAAAACAGAAAATAACCCCAAATTACAAATTAAAAAAATTACCAAAGCACACGGACTATTAACAAATGAAATAAGGCGAGTATTAGCTGTTGACTCAAGCTTATTTATATCAACTAATAATGGATTAATTAAGTTTAATACAAACTCAATAAAAAAAGT
>JAOZNO010000045.1:0-4678 GCA_029933755.1 Bacteroidales bacterium
ATATAATTTCAGGTATGAAAATTTAGAGTTATCTTATCTGGTTTCTGGAACTTGTTATAAAGGAATAAACTATTTCATTAAACATTCTTCAGCTATTTTATATATATAATTTAAATAAATGAGCGAAAAAAAAGATAATAAGCAAAACGAGAATAAATTTAGCAGTAATTTTCCAAAATTTAATATTTATTGGATTTATGGTTTAATTGCTGTCGCATTTATAGGTTTGCAATTGATTGACTTTAGTGATAATTCAAAAGAAATTACTTGGCAACAGTTTGAGAAAGAGATGCTTAGAGTGCATGATGTAGAAAAGGTTGTATTAGTTAATCGAGATAAGGCCGAGGTCTACATTGAATCCGATAAGTATGCTTCAGCAAAATATGATCAATACAGAAAAAAAGGATTGAAATATGTTGAATCTAATAACCCTCAATTTTATTTTACAATTGGTTCTGTAGAAACTTTTGAAAAGCGCATGGAAGAAGCGCAAAAAGATTTTAGAGAAACGGATATAGTTCCGGTAAGCTTTGAAACAAGAAAAGATCATGTTGGTGATTTACTTGGTTGGTTAATGCCGATTGTTATATTAGTAGCTGTTTGGCTATTTATTTTCCGTCGAATGAGTGGCGGCGGTGGCGCAGGTGGTTCTAATATTTTTTCTATAGGAAAATCAAAAGCAAAGGTTTTTGATAAAGAAGAAGCACATATAAAAACAAACTTTAATGATGTTGCTGGTCTTGCCGAAGCAAAGGTTGAGATATCAGAAATTGTAGATTTTTTAAAAAATCCTGGAAAATACACAAAACTTGGGGGTAAAATTCCAAAAGGTGCATTATTGGTAGGCCCTCCCGGAACAGGTAAAACACTATTGGCAAAGGCAGTTGCAGGTGAAGCAGACGTACCTTTCTTTTCAATGTCAGGTTCTGATTTTGTAGAAATGTTTGTTGGTGTAGGCGCTTCGCGAGTTCGTGATTTGTTTTCACAGGCAAAGCAAAAGGCTCCCTGTATTGTTTTTATTGATGAAATTGATGCAATTGGAAGAGCGCGTGGGAGAAACCCCAATATGGGTTCTAATGATGAAAGGGAAAATACATTGAACCAACTATTAACAGAGATGGATGGTTTTGATACCAATACAGGAGTAATCATTTTGGCTGCAACTAACCGTGCAGACGTATTGGATCCTGCATTATTGAGAGCAGGAAGGTTTGATCGGCAAATTCATGTTGAATTACCTGATTTAAATGAACGGGAAGAAATTTTTAATGTGCATTTGCGTCCTATTACAGTTGAAAAAGAATTTGATTCTACTTTTCTTGCAAAACAAACTCCAGGTTTTTCTGGAGCAGATATAGCTAATGTATGTAATGAGGCAGCCTTAATTGCTGCCAGAAGAAGTAAAAAAGTTGTTGAAAAGCAAGATTTTTTAGATGCAATAGATCGTATTATTGGTGGTTTGGAAAAGAAGAATAAATTGATTACGGTAAATGAAAAAAAGACAATAGCTTATCATGAAGCCGGACATGCTACTATTAGTTGGCTATTGGAACATGCACACCCTTTGGTGAAAGTTACCATTGTGCCACGCGGTCAGGCCTTAGGTGCAGCCTGGTATTTACCAAAAGAACGACAAATTACTACAGTAGAACAAATTCTGGACGAAATGTGTTCTGCTCTAGGAGGAAGGGCATCAGAAGAAATAAACTTTGGAAAAATATCTACAGGTGCATTAAATGATTTGGAAAAAGTTACCAAACAAGCATATGCAATGGTTTCTTATTATGGGATGAGTAAAAAACTAGGGAATTTAAGCTTTTACGATTCGCAGGGTGGAAATGAATACTCTTTCAATAAACCATATAGTGAAAAAACAGCAGAACTTATTGATGTTGAGGTTAAAGCTCTTATTGATGAGCAGTACAAGCGAGCATTAAAAGTTCTGAATGAGAACAAGGAGGGTGTTACTATTTTGGCTGAAAGGTTGTTGGATAAAGAAGTTGTTTTTAGTGATGATGTTGAGGAGATCTTTGGGAAAAGAAAATTTAAGGAAGAGGAGATGTACAAGTCAAAAGTGAAAGAAGAAAATAAAAATAACGGGGAAACCCAAGAAATTCCGGATGGTAAAGACCCGGAAAATCTTGAACAAGAAAAGGAAAAGACAGAATGAAAAAATAGCCTTTAAATTTACTTTAAAGGCTATTTTTTGTGGAAGAGTACAGTTGCGGTACAAAAAATATTTTGTATCGTATTTATTGTTTTTGTTTTTTGTGACAAATAATTATGCCTGTTACTCAGAGTGTTAATGCCACAGAAAAACAAGCTATGCTTGTTTTTCTGTGGCATTAATAGTTGTAATTAGATTTCTGTTTTCATTAAACCCAACCAAGCTTAACGTCTGGTATTCTGCAATATAATCAATTAAGTAATTGCTTTTTGCGAACTGTAAATAAATTATTATTTTTAATAAAGAGAATTGTTTTCATGCGTTTGCCCTAATTAATAGAGCTTGCTTATAGGTTTATAACTACTTTTTTAATACTTTTGAGTAATTGTTATTCTTAGCAATAAAAACAGGAAAATGAGTGGAAAGTCAAAGACTATAATTCTTGACCGTATTAAAAAGGGATTGTTAAAAGCTCAATTTAAAGATGATTTGTCAGATAATTATAGTAAAGATGAAATTTATTATACACAAGATAAGCCGTTAATTGAAATCTTTAAAGAGGAGCTAAGCAAAATTAGTGGTAAGTTTTTGTATTGTGAAAATGAAAAGGAAGCATCTGAAAAATTATTATTATTAAATAAGGAAATTACTTTAAAACCTGTTTTTTGTTCAGATAAATCATTAACTAATTTATTGGAAAGTGCAGGGATTGATTTTATTTCTGAGTTTGATGATAAACATGTTAAAACAGGAATTAGTACTTGTGAATATTTGGTGGCACGATTTGGAAGTGTTCTGGTAAGTTCGGCAATAGCTGGAGCACGTAAAGTTTTTTCTTTTCCTCATACACATATTGTTATTGCTTATGAGAGCCAGTTAGTGCTTGAAATTGAAGAAGGTTTAAAAGCCATAGCTGAAAAGTATGGTGATAATTTGCCTTCGCAAATAACGAATATTGCAGGGCCCTCCAGAACGGCAGATATTGAGAAAACATTAATCTTAGGAGCTCATGGTCCAAAGGAGTTTATTGTATTTGTAATAAAAAGCAAGTAGGCTTAATAAAATAAGTTTCATCTTAAAATTAATATATATGAAGAATTGGATAAAATTAGAAAGTTATAATAGACTACATCAAGCAGAGATTAGGCGTGATATGCTTGAAGATAACAATATCCCTTCTGTTGTTATTAATGAAAAAGATAGCCTTTTTCTTCTTGGAGAAATAGAGCTTTTTGTGAAAAAATATGATGAGGCAAAGGCAAGGGAACTAATTGATGAATTTAGAGGTCTTTCAAAAATAAACTCCTTTGTTGGTGAAAAACAAATGGAACTTTTCAGGAAACTACTTCTTGATAATAATATGCATGCAATTATTAAAAAAAAAGAAGACAGCAATTTTGTATTGGATAATTATGAAGTTTATGTCAATAATAGTGATGTTGAAGAGCTTGTCGCTTTTATGCAAAACAAAATGCTTGAGGATTGGGGAAAAGTGAAAGTTCTTTATAGAGTAAGGCAAACAAAGTATAATACTGATATTCTTGATGAAAACAATATCGAAAATTTTATTGTAAAAAGAAAAGATTCAGCATACCACCTAGAAAGTGTTGAGCTTTTTGTAAAGAAAAATAGTGTTGAGAAGGCAACAAGCTTATTGTCAGAACTAAATGGTTGGATTAGTATTCGTAAATACGACAACAGGCACTGGGCTGATAATGATGAAGATATTTTGAATGAAAATGATATAAAAGGAATCGTATCACAATTATCTGATGGTTTTGAAATGTTAGTTGAAGCCAATAAGGAGGAGCAGGCTATTGATATTATCAATACACAAAAGGATTGGACTATACTGAAAAATTATCAAAGTATTGGAAATGCTAATGTAGCTAAGCGTGTTTTGGCTAAAAACGGAATTCATTCTGTAATTGTTAATGAAAAAGACAGTGTTTTTCTAATTGGTGAGCTTGAATTACATGTGGAAATTGATAAAAAACAAAAGGCTGAAACAATCCTAAAAGACTTTTAAATTTTATGAGGAATAATTTTACAATAAGAGTATTAACAGCCATTGTTTTTGCAGTAGTACTTATAGGTGGAACTTTATGGCATCCATTATCATTTTTTGCTGTTTTTTTTACTGTTGTCATTCTTGGACTTTTTGAGTTTTTCAGATTGCTTAGGGTAGCAAAAATTGAGCCTCAATATATTACAGGAATATTGCTTGGAGTTGTTATTTTTACAGGTAATTTCTTGTTTGCTAATAAATTGGTTGATTTTAAGATATTTTTATTAGTGATACCAATTTTAACTGCAATAATGATTATAGAGTTATACAGAGAAAAGGAAAATCCATTCTCAAATATTGCTTTTACTATTTTTGGAGCTTCGTACATATCAATTCCATTTGCGATATTGAGTTGGTTTGTGTTTAATCCGGTTTATCCAGAGTCATATTATCCAATGGTATTAATTGGTTTCTTTTTATTGATTTGGGCAAATGATTCTGGC